>CAZYQJ010000276.1:0-7006 GCA_964649925.1 uncultured Litorilinea sp. | reverse complement strand
GCGCGTGATCTCAAAGCCATCGGCCTGGCGCAACGCGGCCTCTAGCAGTACCTTAATCGAAAACGGCAGCCGCGAAACATTGGCAACACCCTGTTCTTCCAGGGCAGCCAGCCGGTAGATAACCGCCGGACCGCTGCCGGTCTCAAATTCTCCCTTTGCGTTAAAGAAATCTTGCTTCGCCATAGCGTTTCCTTTCAGTGCGACTGCGGGGCCATGAGAGCATGGTCGCGACCGCCAAAACAATGCCGGTCGCGAGGGGTCTGTCGGTCAGATTGCCCTATCATACCAGCATCAAAAGTGAAGCGTCCAAAAATCGGACGATTTGCGACAACTCTTTGATGGCCGCGCCTCGCCCGCGCAAACGTGTTGTCCCACCTGGCGCGGCCTGTGCTATACTAGTGTCCATTGATTGCTTGATAAGATACCAGTGTACACCACCGGTTCCCTGATGTCCGTCGCCTCGCGTCCAATCATCTACGCCTGTCGACGCGCTCTATCCTTGGCCGCTCGCCAAACAACGGGCAGCACGCAACAACACGGAGCCTAGGCCATCATGTCCGCCAACCTGAAGCCAAGCGCGCAAAAGGTGCAGGATGCGCTCTACGCACAGGGCTACACCAACCAAGTCATTGAATTGAGCGAATCCACGCGTACCTCGGCTGAGGCGGCAGCGGCAATTGGCTGTACCGTGGGCCAGATCGCCAAGTCGTTGATCTTTGTGGGGAAACAAAGCCACCGGCCCATCCTCATCATTGCCAGCGGCGCTAACCGTATCGACGAGAAACAGGCCGCGGCGCACATTGGCGAACGGCTCCAGAAAGCTGACGCCGACTTTGTGCGGGATGCCACCGGCTTTGCCATTGGCGGCATCCCGCCGTTGGGCCATGCCTCCTCGCTGGCCACCTATATTGACCAAGACCTGCTCCACTACGATGACATCTGGGCAGCGGCAGGCCATTCCAACGCCGTTTTTCGCCTCACCCCTGCTGAACTTATCCGCATGACCGGCGGCCAGGTCATCCAGGTGACAAAACCTTGAACACCCCCGGCCATAAAAAAGCCTGGGCATAAAAGAGGATGTCTAGATAGTGATTTGATCTTCTTGACGCGCTGTGATACGATGCGAGCATAGTCTGTAGGATTGTCGGAATCATTAGATAATCTGCGTTCTCAGATCACAATGGCTCTCTTTATCTTGCCGCAACTTATCCATCTGCGGAGAACTGCCCATGAGACAATCCAGTCCACTCTATTTCGTCTTTATCGTCGTATTTCTGTTGCTTTTTTCACTCGCACTAATGCCGTCGTTTGTAGATTCTCATTTGCTTGCCCAGGAGCCGACTGCACCAGTAGAGACGCCGACCTTTACCGTAACGCCTACCTTAGAGGATCCTGACACCCCGACTCCGACCTCCACTGGAGGGGGGCCGGGTACGCCAGGAGTGACGCCTCCACCGCCGGTTCCCATCCCGGAGCCGGTGACAGTGGTCCTCTTTGGCACAGGTTTGGCAGCCTTGTCGGCAGCAGCGGCTTCCCGGCGCAAGAAGGATGACGCCGAGTAGCGTCCTGATTGGACCGAGCCGCCGAGGAGGGAATGGGAGTGCATACAGCGCAGCGCACAAGGCTCGGTAGCATGCCGTAAGTCGTGGATTGATCTTGGATTTTTGGTGTGTTTGTCTGATCTCATATCTAGAACCTAGACGGCCTTGAGATGATGCGTCTCAGGGCCGTCGTTTTGTTTACACCTGTGTTCCATATGCCTGCGCGCTACGCTCTGCATCCATCCGCCAAGCCCGCTCTGGTATAATGGACACCAAAGCAACGCATTGATCGGCGTGACATCGCGCGGCACCATAGCGCGCGGTGTGACATAGCGCGGCACAACCACCGCATGACCGGCATGACACAACGCGATTATGGGCAAATTCAGCGGGTTCTGTTCATCACCTTCTTGCTCAACCTCCTCGCCACTGGGATCAAACTGAGCGTAGGGCTGTGGGTAAGCAGCCTGAGCCTGATTGCCGACGGGCTGGACAATTTGTTTGACGGCGTTTCCAACGTCGTGGGCATCCTGGCCGTTCGCGTCAGCCGCCGCCCGCCCGACAAAGAACATCCCTACGGACACCGTAAATTTGAGACCCTGGCGGCCCTCTTTATCGCCGCCGCGCTCTTCATCACAGCCTGGGAACTGGCCAATAGCGCCATCGATAGGTTGATCCACGCCACCCCGTTTGAACTCAACTATTGGAGCTTTGCCGCGCTCATTGCCGGTAGCGCCGTCCAGGGGATCACCGGTCTGTGGGAACTACGCAAGGCGCGCCAACTCGCCAGCGAACTGCTGATGGCCGATGCACGCCACACCCTGGCCAGCCTTGCGGTCAGCGGCGCAGTGCTGGTAGGGTTGGGGCTGGTCTGGTTGGGCTACGGCTGGGCCGATCCGCTGGTTGCGCTGATCGTCGCCGCGTTTATCGTCAAGGTCGGGGTGGATATCGTGCGCGAAAATGTGCCAGCCTTGGTGGATCGTGCCCCGCTGGACGCAACGCATATCGGCGAAGTCGTGGCCGGGGTGGAAGGCGTGGAGAGTTTTCACCGCATCCGCAGCCGCGGCCCGGCAGATAACGTGGCGATTGACCTGCATGTGCGCGTCGCCCCACAGCTTTCCATGCAAGACGCCAACGCCATCGCCGATGAAGTGCGGCGGCGCTTGCTGGCGCTCCCCGGCGTCGGCGATGTCACCATCCACGCCGAAGCGGAGCGCGGCCCCGAAAGCAGCGCTGACCTCTATACCACCACTAAGTTGATCGCCCAGGAACTGGACATCACGCTGCACGAATACTGGGTGCAGTCGGTGGACGACAAGTTGAGCATGCACCTGCATGTGGGCGTAGACCCCAACCTCAGCCTGAACGATGCCCATGACCTGGTCGACCAACTGGAGCAGACGCTGCTGGAGCGCCGCCCGGAATTGGTCTCTGTCCACAGCCACATCGAACTGGCTTCCCCTGAAATCCTGCCTACGGCGCGCGTCAGCAGCGGGCTTCAGCAACGCATCCAGACCGCTGTCACCCAGGCCGCCGAAACCGTCCCGGCGCTCACCGACCCGCACAACCTCCAGATTCGCCAGATGGAAGGCAAACTCTTTATCGCGCTCGAAGCCCTGGTCGATGGTACGATGTCCGTCACCGATGCCCATGAACTGAGCACACAATTCCAAGAGGCGATCCGGTCTGCCATTCCCAATGTCGGCGAGGTGTTGATTCACCTGGAACCGCGCGAACCGTAACGGGACGGGATTGCCCTACGACCGGCCAAAGCGCATCCAAAACTGAACCACAACACCGGCTTGGCATACTACCCCATGCCATTGCCACACAGTCCGGGGCGTCCCGGAATCCCTTCCTGCTGAATTTACAACCAAGGAGTACGCCATTCATGCCGTATGGAATTGAGACCGTGACCGTGGTTGGCGCGGGCACGATGGGAGCCGCTATCGCAGGCCATCTCGCCAACGCAGGACTCGACGTTCATCTGCTCGATATCCCCCCTGACGAGTTGACGGATCGGGAGCGTGCCGCAGGCCTCTCGCTGTCGCACCCTAAGGTCCGCAACCGCATCGTTCAGACAGGCTTTGAGCGCATGGTCAAGGCCAGCCCGGCCAATCTCTTCACGCCTGCGCTGGCACAGCGTATCCGCCTGGGTAACACGGAGGACGACCTGGCGGATGCGGCATCCGCCAGCGACTGGATCATCGAAGCCATTGTCGAACGGCCTGGCCCCAAACAGGCGTTGATGGAACGGCTGGAGCAAGTCGCCCCGGCCCACGCCATTATCTCCACCAATACCTCCGGCATCCCGATCCACATCATCGCCAAGGGCCGCGACGAGACCTTTCGCCGCCGTTTTTTGGGTACACACTTCTTTAACCCGCCGCGCTATCTGCACCTGCTGGAACTGATCCCCACCGGCGACACCGACCCGGCCATCGTCGAGCGGCTGCAGCGCTTTGCCGAGCGCACCCTGGGCAAAGGAGTAGTAGTCTGCAAGGACACGCCCAACTTTGTCGCCAACCGCATGATCAGCTTCATCCAAAGCGACATCATGGAATATGCCATCGCCAATGGCTACACGGTGGAAGAGGTGGACCGGCTCACCGGCCCGCTGCTGGGCAGACCCCGCACCGGAACCTTCCGCCTCAACGACGTCATCGGCATCGACGTCATGGCCCTGGTCAGCGAGAACCTCTACGGCATGATCCCGCAGGACGAAGACCGTGACGTGCTGCGCGGCGAATACAGCAGCGCGGTCATGAAGGCACTGATCGACCACAACCTGCTGGGGTCAAAAACCGGCCAGGGCTTCTACAAGACGGTGACCGGCGACCAGGGCAAAAAGACCTTCTGGGGGCTGGACCTGCAAACCGCGGCTGAAAGCGGCGAAATCGATTATGTCGAGCCACAGCAGCCGCGCTGGACCAGCGTGGGCGCAGCGCGCGACCTGCCCCTGCCCGACCGGCTGCGCGCCCTGGTGGAAGCCGACGACCGCGCCGGTGAGTTGATCTGGCATACCCTGGCGCACACCCTGGCCTATGCCTCCAAACGCGTCCCCGAGATTGCCGACAGCATTGTAGACATTGACAACGCCATGAAATGGGGCTTTGCGTGGGAGATGGGGCCGTAGGAAATCTGGGATGCGCTGGGCGTGCGCGAGACCCTGGCGCGCATGGAAGGCGAGGGGATGAGCGTCGCGCCCTGGGTGCGGGCCATGGTGGATCAGGGCCATGCCGCCTTTTACGCCTTCGACGGCATGACGCGCCTGGCCTACAGCCCGCTGACCGAAAGCTATGCGCCGGTGGCGGAAAGCCCGCTCGCCGTGCGCATCCCCACACTCAAACGCTGCAGCCGCATCTGGGCGGAAAATGACTCCGCCAGCCTGGTGGACATGGGCGACAACGTCCTGCTGCTCGAATTCCACAGCAAGATGAACGCGCTCGACGCCGGGATTTTTGAAGTCCTGGCCGTTGCGCTGGACAAACTGCATGGCGATGCTGCCGGGCTGGTCATCGGCAACGAGGGCCAGAACTTCAGCGTCGGCGCTAACCTGGTGGTCATGGGGCTGGCGGCGCAGGCAGGCCAATGGGACGAGTTGGAACAGTTGATCAAGGGCGGGCAGGATGCCTACATGGCCTTACGCCGCTCGCCCAAGCCGGTCGTCGCCGCGCCCTTCCAGCGCGCCCTCGGCGGCGGCGCGGAGGTCTGCCTGACCGCTGACCGCATCGTCGCCCATGCCGAGACCTATATCGGGCTGGTCGAGGTGGGCGTCGGCGTGATCCCCGGCTGGGGTGGCTGTAAGGAGGTCGTGCGGCGGCTGATCAGCCCGCACATGCACGCCACCAATGTCAACCCCACCCCCTATCTGCGCCAGGCTTTTGAAGTGGTCGGCTTTGCCAAAGTCTCCACCTCAGCGCTGGAAGCCAAAGAGATGGGGCTGCTGACCCCGCAGGACCGCATCGTGATGAACCGCGATCACCTGCTGGCCGAGGCAAAACGCGAAGTCCTGACGCTGGCAGAAAATGGCTATCGAGCGCCGGTGACGACGGGCAACGTCTATGCCGCCGGGCGCGACATCCTTGCCAGCGTCCAGATCGAAGTCTACTCGCTGCAGCAGGCAGGCCACATCAGCAAGCACGATGCGACTATCGCCAAAAAGCTGGGCTATGTCCTCTGCGGCGGCGACCTGAGCGCGCCCGCCTGGATGGATGAGCAGTACTTCCTGGACTTGGAACGAGAAGTCTTCCTCAGCCTGGTGGGTGAATCCAAGACCCAGGAACGCATCTGGTATATGCTGCAAAATGGCAAGCCGCTACGCAACTAGAGACTGCAATGAGCCAACGCGACACGGAATCAAATCTTAGGGAGGAACCTGGTTCATGAGAAATGCTGTCATCGTCGCAGCCGTGCGCACGGCTGTAGGCAAAGCGCCACGCGGCAGTTTGCATACTGTCCGCCCCGACGACATGGCCGCGGCGGTTGTACGCGCTGTGGTGGATCGCGCCGGGATTGACCCGGCACAGGTGGAGGATGTGGTGTTGGGCTGCGCCTTCCCCGAAGCCGAGCAGGGCATGAACGTGGCGCGCATCGCCACCCTGCGCGCCGGGCTGCCTGAAAGCGTCACTGGGCAGACAGTCAACCGCTTCTGCTCCAGCGGGCTGCAATCGATCGCCACCGCCGCCCAGCAGATCATGGTGGGCATGGGCGATGTGATCATCGCCGGGGGCGTGGAGAGCATGTCGATGGTCCCCATGATCGGCAACAAATTTGTCGCCAACCCCACGCTGGCCGAAGAATACCCCGGCGTCTATTTGGGCATGGGGCTGACCGCTGAAAACGTGGCGCGCACCTACGAGGTCAGCCGCGAAGAGCAGGATGCCTTTGCCCTGCGCAGCCACCAGCGCGCCGCTGCCGCGCAGGAGGCCGGAAAATTCGCCCAGGAGATCATTCCGCTGGAGGTAACGGTCAAGACCGGCCAGGGCAGCCAGGTGGAGGAGACCCACTACACCTTTGACCAGGATGAAGGCGTTCGCCGCGACACCTCGGCGGATGCATTGGGTAAGCTGCGCCCCGTCTTTCATGCGGCAGGAACCGTCACCGCGGGCAACAGCAGCCAGACCAGCGACGGCGCTGCTGCAGTGCTGATCATGAGCGAAGAACGCGCCAAAGACCTGGGGCTAAAGCCGCTGGCTCGCTTTGTCAGTTTTGGCGTGGGGGGCGTCCGCCCGGAGGTCATGGGCATCGGGCCGGTGGAGGCTGTACCCAAGGCACTGCGCTACGCCGGGATGAGCCTCGACGACGTAGACCTGATCGAACTCAACGAGGCCTTTGCCGCGCAAGCCCTGGCCGTGATCCGTACCCTGGGCTTTGACGAGGAGATCACCAATGTCAACGGCGGCGCGATCGCGCTGGGCCACCCGCTCGGCTGCACCGGGGCCAAGTTGACGGTACAGATCCTG
>CAZYQJ010000275.1:0-7006 GCA_964649925.1 uncultured Litorilinea sp. | reverse complement strand
TTGCCGGGGAACCAGTACACCTGATCGATGAGTCGCCGGAGGACGAGCAGGCTGGCGATGACGCGCCGCAGCCGGTGGTCGAGGAGGTGGCTGTGCTGCCGCCGCCGGAACCGACGCATGTGGCGCGCGAACGGGCGCGGCGCAAGCAGCGTGCCGCACTCGACCTGCAAGCCCCACCCTCGGTGCTGCCCGGTGTCGGCAGCGCCACCGAGGAGCAGTTGGCGCGTCTGGGCATCCACCAAGTGCAGGATCTGTTGTGGCATTTGCCGTCGCGGCACGACGACTACAGCCGTATGCTCACCATCGCTCAGATGCGCCCCGGCGAGCAGGTGACGGTGATCGCCAATTTGTGGGACATCAAGGAGCGTAAACTCAGCCTCAACCGCGTGATGATCCAGGGAGTGCTGGCCGATGGGACCGGCACGCTACACGCGACCTGGTGGAGCAAGTACGTCCGCAACCAACTCAAGATCGGTTCCACCATGCGCTTCAGCGGCAAGGTGGGCCTATATCTGGGTAACAAGACACTGGAGAACCCGATCTTCGAGGATGTGGACGAGGAGATGGTCGCCACCGGGCGCATGGCCCCTGTCTACCGGCTGACCGAAGGGCTTTCCAACAAGAAACTGCGCGGGCTGATCAAAACCGCTCTGGATGAGTACGTCCACCTGCTACCCGACCCGCTGCCAGAGGGCGTGCGCCGCGAGGTGGGGTTGCCCACGGTGGCCGACGCGTTACGCCAAGTCCACTTCCCTGATTCTCCTGAACAGTTGCAGGCAGGGCTGCGCCGCCTGGCGTTTGACGAATTCCTCTGGATCCAACTCGGCGCGTTACAACGGCGCAAGGCATTGCAGGATATATCCGCCCAGCCGCTGGCGAGTGATGCGGCGTTGATTGACCGCTTTCGCGGGGCGCTGCCTTTTGACCTGACCGGCGCACAGGAACGCGTGTTGGACGAGATTTTGCGCGACATGGCGCGCGCTGTGCCGATGACGCGGCTGGTGCAGGGGGATGTGGGCAGCGGAAAGACCGCGCTGGCCGCGGCGGGGATGTTCGTGGCGGCAGCCAATGGCGCACAATCGGCCATGCTTGCCCCCACGCAGATCCTGGCAGAGCAGCATCACCGCAGCCTGGAAAAACTGCTGGCAGGCCAGACCCGGCCTGACGGTACACCGCTGCGCCTGGCGTTGTTGACCGGGCGCGTGACCGGCGCGGCCCGTTCCGCCATTCTCGACGGGATCAGCAGCGGCGAGATCGACATTGTGGTGGGGACGACCGCGCTCATCCAGGAAGCGGTGGAGTTCAGTAACCTGGCTTTTGTCGTAGTCGACGAGCAGCACCGTTTTGGCGTGGAACAGCGCGGCGCGCTGCGCAGCAAAGGCGAACAGCCACACCTGCTGGTGATGAGTGCCACGCCGATCCCGCGCAGCCTGGCGCTGACGGTCTACGGCGATTTGGACGTGCGCATCATTGCCGAGAGGCCGCCCGGGCGCACGCCGGTGAAGACCAAATGGTTCCGCCCGCGCGAGCGGGAACGGCTCTACAGCTTTCTGCGCCGCGAAGTACACGCAGGCCGCCAGGCGTTTATCGTCTACCCGTTGGTGGAGGAGAGTGAAAAGCTGGAGGCCGGAGCGGCTGTAGACGAGTGGGAACGGCTCTCCAAAGAAGTCTTTCCCGACCTGCGTTTGGGGCTGCTGCATGGGCGCATGACCGGCCAGGAAAAGGACATGATGATGCGCGCCTTTGCCGACCGTGAGTTTGATGTGCTGGTCAGTACCAGCGTGATCGAGGTTGGCATTGACGTGCCCAATGCGTCGCTGAGGATCAATGAGGATGCCGAGCGGGTCGGGCTGGCGCAACTGCATCAACTGCGCGGGCGGGTGGGCCGCGGTGAGCATCAGAGCTATTGCGGATTGGTGAGCAAGGCCACCAGCACAGAGGCCGAGGAACGGCTGCGCATTGTGGAGGCCACGAACAGCGGCTTTGTGTTGGCGGAAAAGGATTTGGAACTGCGCGGGCCGGGCGATTTTCTGGGCACGCGCCAGAGCGGGCTGCCTGAACTGCGTGTCGCTCAGTTGAGCGACATGACGACCCTGTCCGCTGCGCGCGAGGTGGCCCAACGCCTCTTTGCCCAAAGCCCCACCCTGGCCGACTACCCTCAGTTGGCGCAACAGGTACAACGCTTCTGGCAGGGACAAGGCGATATCAGCTAACCGTTTCCACATTTATCGATGACCCCAGGAACATTGGCGCAGATCTTACGTCTTATTAGTAGGATACTGTGTCAAAATGACACATAGCCTTTAGACTTGTGGTAGGGGCAGGATAGATTGGGAGACGTAATGGCGACGCAACCTCAGACCAAACCCCATGTGGTGATTGTCGGCGGCGGGTTCGCCGGGCTGAACGCAGCCAAATCGCTGGCAAAATTGCCGGTGCGCGTGACCCTGCTCGACCGAAACAACTATCATCTCTTTCAACCGTTGCTCTATCAGGTGGCGATGGCCGGTCTTTCGCCGGGCAATATTGCCGCGCCCTTGCGTGGCGTGCTGCGTGGCCGGTCATCGATCAAAGTCCTGATGGGCGATGTGCGTGATATCGACCCTGACCAGCAGGTGGTCAGCCTGGCGGATGGCGAAACCATCCCCTATGACTATCTGATTGTGGCGACAGGGGCCTCACATTCCTATTTCGGCCATGACGAGTGGGCGCAGGATGCGCCAGGACTCAAGACCATCGAAGACGCGCTGGATATCCGGCGGCGCGTGTTGTGGGCCTTTGAACAGGCGGAACGTGAATCCGACCCGGCTGTGCGTCAGGCGTTGTTGACCTTTGTGGTGGTAGGCGCAGGGCCAACCGGTGTAGAACTGGCAGGGGCCTTGGGCGAGATGGCGCATCACACACTGCGCGACAATTTCCGCTCGATTGACCCGGCCTCGGCGCGCGTGCTGCTGGTCGAAGCGTTGGATCGGGTGCTGCCTCCCTATCCGCCGGACCTATCGGCCAGGGCCGCGGCGTCGTTAGAACGGCTGGGCGTGACGGTGCGAACCAGTACGATGGTGGCGGCTGTGGACGCGCAGTCGGTGACGCTGCGTTCGACGGACGAGACGCAGGGCGACCAGGAAGAGGTTGTGCCCTGTCGCACGGTGCTGTGGGCCGCAGGTGTGCAGGCTTCGCCTCTGGGCAAGGTCATCCATGAGCGCACCGGGGCTGAACTCGACCGCGCTGGACGGGTGAAGGTGGAGCCGGATCTGTCGGTGCCGGGTCATCCGAACCTGTTTGTGTTAGGCGACCTGGCGCATTTCGCCCACGGGCTGGATCGCCCGCTGCCAGGGTTGGCTCCGGTTGCCATGCAGCAGGGCAATTATGTGGCGAAGCTGATCCGGGCGCGGTTGGAGAACCGCCCGATCCAGCCGTTTCGCTACATCGACCGGGGGACGATGGCGACGATTGGCCGCGCCGCTGCAGTGGCGCAGATCGGGCGGCTGCATCTCAGCGGGCTGATCGCCTGGCTGACCTGGTTGTTTGTCCATCTGATGTACCTGGTGGGGTTTGACAACCGGGTGCTGGTCTTTGTGCAATGGGTCTGGAACTATATGACCTACCGCCGCGGGGTGCGGCTGATCGTGGAGCGAGGACGGGGGAGTAGCCAGTAGTCAGTACAGCACTAGAACTGACTACTGATAACTGACTACTGGCTACTGCTCCCTGTTTTCTCTATTTGTCTGAACCGCCTAGCAAATCCTTGACCACAGAGAGCAATTCGTGGAGATCAAAGGGTTTCATCAGGGAGCGATGAGCGCCCATGCGCTCGGCCACAGAAAGCAACTCCATCATCCCCAAACTGCCTCCGCCCGACATGGCGATAATCTTGACATCGGGGAAGTTACGCCGGAATTCACTCACGATCTCTAGCCCGTCCGTGTCAGGCATAAAAATGTCCGTGATCACAAGCTGAACCGGTTCGGCGCGGTGGATTTGTGCGGCTCGCCGTCCAGAGGTCAATGGCACTGTCTCAAAACCCGCCTGTTGAAGCAGTTCGCAGATTGCTTCACGCAGCGCCGGGTTGTCGTCTATGACCAAAATACGAGCCATTTTTAGGAACGCTAACGTTTATCAAGTGGGATGTAGTCACGTTTGCCTTCGCCCAGATAAATCTGGCGCGGGCGGGCGATACGCTGTTCTTCGTCGGTGACCAACTCCAGCCATTGTGCCAGCCAGCCGGGTGCGCGGCCCAGCGCAAAGAGTACAGTGAACATGTCCGTGGGAAAGCGCATGGCCCGGTAGATAATGCCGCTGTAGAAATCTACGTTGGGGTATAGCTTGCGTGAGACAAAGTAATCATCTTGCAAGGCCACTTCTTCGAGCTTGAGCGCAATGTCGAGCAAGGGGTCTGTGCCCGTGACCTCAAAGACGTCGTAGGCGATTTTTTTGATGATGCGCGCCCGCGGGTCGTAGTTTTTGTAGACGCGGTGGCCGAAACCCATCAGCCGGAATTCGCCCTTTTTTACCCGTTCAACATAGCTGGGCACGTTCTTGGGATCCCCGATCTCTTCGAGCATCCTGACCACAGCTTCGTTGGCCCCGCCGTGCAGCGGGCCGGAGAGCGCTGCGGCTGCACCCGACATGGCGACGTAGGGGTCTGCCATTGCTGAACCGATGTTACGCATCACCGCGGCAGAGCAGTTTTGCTCATGGTCGGCGTGCAGCATAAAGAGCACATCCAACGCCTTCGCCAGCACCGGATTGACCTCGTAGTGGGTCTGCTTCATGTAGTCCAGCATATAGAGGAAGTTGCCGGTATAGCCGAGATCGCTGTTGGGGTAGTTGTAAGGGCGGCCAATGCGGTGACGGTAGGCAAAGGCGGCGATGGTGGGAAGTTTGCCCAGGATGCGCAACACCTGCTTGTGGCGTGAGGCCGGGTTCTGCACATCCCTGGCATCGGGGTGCATGCTCGACTGGATCGCGAGCGCGCTGATCAGGATGCTCATGGGGTGGGCGTCATAGCGGAAGGTTTCGACCATGCGCGCCAGGTTTTCATGCACAAAGGTGTGGTGCATCACGTCATATTCCCACTTCTCCAACTGCGCTTGATTGGGCAGTTCGCCGTGGATCAGCAGGTAGGCAACTTCGAGAAAAGAGCTTTGTTCGGCCAACTGCTCGATGGGATAGCCCCGATAGAGGAGGATACCCTTGTCGCCGTCAATGTAGGTAATGGCGCTTTTGCAGACGGCAGTGTTGCCATAGCCAGGGTCATAGGTCATGAGTCCAAAGTCATCGGGGTTGACCCGAATCTGGCGCAGCGCGGCGGCAGGAATCGTTTCGTGTTCGATGGGGATTTCGTAGGTTTTGCCGGTCCGGTTATCGGTGACCGTAAGCGAATTATTTGTCATCAGTGTGCTCCTGCGTGGTGGGCTAGTTGCCGGTGAATGCGCGTGACCCGGCAATCAATCTTCAACTGGTGTCACCAGAGGCTGGCCTGTCACCCCTGCAATCAGGTTATCGGCTGCCAAGACTGCCATCTTGCTGCGTGTGGCGTAGGATGCGCTGGCGATATGGGGCGCAACGATGCAATTGGGCAGGGTGAGCAATTTGTGGCCGGGCGGCAGCGGCTCAGGAATGGTGACATCCAACCCCGCTGCTGCAATCTGGCCGCTCTTGAGCGCATCGTAGAGCGCGTCCTGGTCCACCGTGCCGCCGCGGCTGGTGTTGACGAGGATCGCGGTCGGCTTCATTTTGCGGAAGGATTCAGCGTTGAACAGGTGGTGTGTCTCCGGCGTAAGCTGGGCGTGGATGGAAATAAAGTCGCTTTCGGCCAGCAGCGTATCCATATCCGCGTATTCGGCCCCCACGGAGGCGGCGACGCTGTCATTAGGGTACGGGTCATAGTAGAGAACCCGGCAGTCGAAGCCGCGCACGCGGCGGGCGACGGCGCTGCCGATGCGGCCCAGGCCGACGATGCCCACGGTGCTGCCGTATAGATCATACCCGGCCAGCCATTCGGGTTTCCACGTGCTCCATTCACCGTTGCGTACGGCGTCGATCCCTTCGGAGAGGCGGCGGGCCGCGGCGAGCATCAACGTCAAGGCGAAGTCTGCGGTCGTGTCAGTGAGAACGCCCGGCGTGTTGCCGACAGCCACGTTGCGTTTGTGGCAAGCGGCCACATCCACATGATCATACCCGACCGACATCGTGCTGACGACCTTGAGCGAGGGTCCGGCAGCATCCAGCAGTTCGTCGTCGATGCGTTCAGTCAGAAGGCAGTAAAGCCCATCAATACCCTGTACCCATTCGAGCAAGGTTTCGCGGGGGATCGGTTCATCGGAATCCCAGAGGCGCATATTGCAGGCTTCTTGGACTCGTTCAAGACCGGCACGCGGGACGCGCCGGGTCACAACAACGTTCGGCTTACTCATGGTTCTGCACTTTCATCGAGATGGAAGGGGTCTTGGCGGTCAAACCAGAAATTTGAGAAACGTCCGGCCAGGTCGACAGGCAAGCGTGCATGCAGCCGTGTGCCGGAAGACGTATGTTCTTCGTGTTCGACAAAACCATGCTCATGGGCCAACGCCACCAGGTCGCTGTGGTCATAGGGGATCAGCACGTCGACAGGGATCATGCGGTCGCGCAGGACTTCGTCGAGCATGGTGAGCAGCGCAGGGATGCCTTCCCCTGTGCGCGCGCTGATGGGGACGGCATGTTCAGTCTCTTGCAGCACCGTTTGCAGCCGTGCGCTGTCCTCCGGGTTGCTAGGGTCGAGGAGATCGACCTTGTTGAGCGCGGTTACATGCACTTTGCCGCCTGCGCCCAATTCCTCCAGCACTTCTTCGACAGCCGCGATCTGTTCCTCGGCGTTGGGGTGAGAGATGTCGACGACATGCAGCAAGAGATCGGCCTCGGCGACTTCCTCGAGCGTGGCGCGAAAGGCTGCGATCAGTTCGGGGGGCAGTTTTTGAATAAAACCCACGGTGTCGGTTAGCATGATCGTGTGACCGCTGGGCAATTG
>CAZYQJ010000274.1:0-7010 GCA_964649925.1 uncultured Litorilinea sp. | reverse complement strand
TTTGAGCCAACGGCTGGGCGTTCACCGCTGTCGCGGATCGCTGCGCCGCAGTTTTTGCCGGATGGCGGCAGCGCGGGGCCGGTCCCTGCCCTGCCTGAACCGCCCGCGGAAACGGTGCGTTGGAACTGGCAGATGGCGCTATGGCTGATCCCGCTGGGGCTGTTGATCTGGGGCCTGACGGCAGCGGTGATGCGGTGGCGGCAGCGACGTGAGGACCCGTGGCATGCGCTGTTGCGGTGGGGCAGGCGCTTTGGGCGACCGATGGCCCCCGGCGAGACAGTGCTGGAGTATGGTCATGGGTTGGCTGATTTTGTGGTGCTCCGCGCCCAGAGAGAAGCGGACTCAGGGCGGATCGTGGCGCGTGAGGTGCGGGCGTTGAGCAGTGAGGTCAGCACGCTGCGCTATGGCTCGGAAGCATACCGGGCGGGCGCACTGGCGCGTGCCGCGGCGCATTGGGAACGGCTGCGCCACTACCTGCGCCGCGTGCGCCGCGGCTAGGCGAGCGTCAGCGGACGGTACAGCCCCAACTCTGCAGGGTGGTGCGGATGAATTCGGTTGTGGCGTGGTGGGCGTCTGTGCCGCGACCGCTGACCAGGATGGGGTCGCCAAAGGCCAGCCGGACGGGGCGCGAGGGGTCGATGCGGCCAAACTCTTTGACGATGCGGCCAATGCCCCAGGCATCGGAACGGACGGCAATCGGGATGATGGGGACACCTGCCTGGCGTGCGAGTTTGACGCCGATGGTGTTGAAGTGGGCTGGGTCAAAGGTCAGCGTGCGTGTGGTCTGAGGGAAGACGACGATGGAGCGTCCACGCTGCAGGAGGCGCGGACCTTCCTCCAGGACGCGTGCCAGGTCGGCGCGGGGGCTGACACGGTCCACGGCGATGGGGTCGCGCGCCAGCATGATGTGCTTGAAGACCGGGTATTCGACGATGCCGCGTTTGACGACAAAGGTGACGTCTTTGTAGGGCTGCACGATGCCTGGGAGGACGATGGTCTCCAGGGTACTCATGTGATTAGCGATGAGGACACAGGGGCCATCTACATGACGCAAGGTGGATAGGCCGGTGATGTGGATGTGAACGCCCACGCTTTCGAGCGCGCGGAGGACGGCGAGGCTGCTGGCATGCCAGGCGGCGTCATCATAGCGGCCGCGCTGTGCCAGGCTGCTGGCGTGAAAGACAGCGCGCAAAAATTTGGCATAGAAGACAGGGGAGGGGAACAGCCGGGCGAGTCGGCTTGGCGTTTGGCTGGGTGTAGTGTAGTCCGTCAGCGATTCGATAATTGGGTTCATACGGATGGATGATCTGGGATCGCAATACCTTGCATGGCTGCCCACGCCTCAAATTCCGCCAACAGCTTTGGGCGCAGGTCCGGGGACGCGGCGCAGCGGAAGCCGTTGCGCGCGATGCGGGCGATGTTGGGCAGGTCGTAGCCGAATTCGGTCGCCAGCAGCATGTACTCCTGCACAAGCGATGTGTTGAACAGGGGTGGGTCATCGCTGTTGAGGGTGAGCAGCAGCCCCATGCGGTCGAGGTGCGGGAATGGATGCTCGGCGATCCGGCGGTAAACGTGCAAGCAGATGTTGCTGGTTAGGTTGATTTCCAGCGGAATCTGGCGGTCGCGCAGGAGCAGCAGGAGGGCCGGGTCTTCGATGGCGCGCACGCCATGTCCGATCCGCTGGGCATGTAGCGCGTTGATCGCTCCCCAAATGCTGGCTGGCCCGACGGTCTCACCCGCATGGGGCACAGAGATCAGGCCAGCCGCACGCGCATCCTCGAAGGCATGGGCGAACGGTTTGGGCGGTGCGCCGACTTCTGCACCCCCGAGCCCAAGGCCGATGACCCCGTAGTCGCGCCCGGCGAGCGCGTAGCGCAGCGTTTCTTGGGCGGGTAGCGGGTCATAGGCTTTGTTGCCGAGGTGGGCAAATGAGCCGTAGCGCGGGATATCAAAGATCCAGCGCATTTCGACGTCGAAATCGGTTTGGGCGCGGCGTCGACCGGCATCCAGTCCAGCTAACAGATCATCGAGCGTCAGCCCTTTATCCTGTAGGTAGAGATGGGTATACGGGGTGAAGGTGATCTCGCGGTAGCGGATATTCTGGGCGGCCATGTCCGCACCACAGGCATAGGTAATTAGGGCAAAGTCATCCGGGGTGCGGAGCAGGTCGGAGATTGTGAGATAGATTTTGATGAAATGCGGGAAGTCGGTAAAGGTGAACCATGCTTGCAGGCCGCTTACATCTTGGGCGGGAAGATCCTGTTCGCGGTTGTGTCTGCGGGCGAGTTCAAGCAGTGTGGCGGGCTGGATGGACCCCTCCAGGTGGATATGGAGTTCAGCCTTGGGCATGGCCTGAATGGTTTGCTGAAGGTCTTGGAGCGTTGTTGGCATAGGCAATGATAGATACAGGTGCGTGGTATCAGCCTGGTCTTTCCGGATGGTTTATTAGAGAATTGTACGCCAGAGCATGAGTATCGAACAAACCCAGGCGGGCCGGCTGGCGGTAGGGACAGCGCGATGGAGCAGGCGCGCCATCATCACGCTCGTTTTTCGCATAGGCATTATAGGGCTGGCGCTGTTCCTGTTAGGAGGCAGCGCGCTGCCTGCGCAGATGGTGCGTACGCGCACGATGGCAATGGCTGTATCCGGGTGGGGGTTCAACCTGGTGGAGTGGGAGGTGACGGCCCTGGCCGCGAAGGGGCGTGCGCTGATTGAGCAATTGGGTGCGGGGCTGGATGCCGAGCAGGGGGCTGCGCTGGTGCGTGAATATATGGCCCGAGCGGCGCGAGTAGGCGAACTCGAACGGCAGTTGGTGGCCGGTGCAGCAGGGGAGGCGCCGTTTGAGTTGGAGGCGGTTCAGCAGGAACTGGCAGAACTGCGGGCGGAGCAATATGCGACACGTCCCACGGTCGAGCAGGTGATTGCGGGTCAAGTGACCAGGGTACTGCGTGAGGCAGGGTTTGGCGTGGGGCCGGTGCTTTTTCCGCCAGTTCAGTTTGCCTTTACCGATCCACCCATGAAACTGGTGGTCAGCCCGCGCGACCGGATCGAAATGGTCTTTAGCCGCATGGTCAACGGCGGAATGCCGCTGCAAGTGGTCGAACAGGCAGAGGCGAAGGTCGAAGCGCTGCCCAATGCCAGTGCATATATCACCGAGATCGGCGGGTTGGGGGCGTACCCAACGATGGTCGTCGACCAGGCCAGCCTACCCTGGGTATTGAGTACAGTGGCCCATGAGTGGGTGCACAACTACCTGTTCTTTTTTCCTCTGGGGTGGTCCTACTTTCGCAGCCATGACCTGACGACGCTGAATGAGACGGTGGCGGAGATTGTGGGCAATGAGATCGGGCTGGAGGTGCTGCGGCGCTACTACCCTGACCTGTACGCCGAGGCGCTAGCGGCGGAGGCAGCCCAGGGAGAGACGCTGCCGGATGATCCAGGGCCAGGTGAGGTCTTTGACTTTGCAACGGAGATGCGCAAAACGCGGCTGGAAGTGGATCAACTGCTGGCAGCAGGGAAGGTGGCCGAAGCCGAGGCTTATATGGCCGCGCGACGCCACGAATTTATCGAGGCAGGGTATCCGCTGCGCGTGTTGAATCAGGCGTATTTTGCGTTTCACGGCAGCTACGGGACCAGCGCGGCCAGTACCAGTCCTATTGGGCCGAAATTGGAATATCTGCGCAGCCTGATGCTGGATGTAGAGACGTTTCTGACCACCGTCCGCTGGTTTACTTCGACGGAGGACTTGGACCGTGCGATTGCCGAGCGGACGCTTGAGATCCCTCCACCACCTGACACATCACCACCATAAGGCGGTACAGGAACTTTGCTGGGTTCGATAGTGCAATTGAACGACCTAACCTGTGGAACACCGCTGCGGGCCGCGAGCGACTTGTGGCGGCTGGTGTATCAAAATCACCGATGTAAACAGCCTGAGAGGATATGCGTATGACCTCCGCACGGACTTCGTGGCGACGCGCCAGGAAGAAATGGCAGGGCGCGGCTGCGATTTTGGCAGCATTGTGTTGGACATTGATGACCCCGACAAGCATGACCGCACAGACGCCGCCGGTCCCATGGCTGGAACCGAGGGGGTTGAGCGTTGTTGACCTGGTTGGGGTGGTTCCAGAAGAGCATCTGCGCGGCGCCATTGTGACCTATATGGCCGATGCCGGACTGTACCAGTATCTATCGGGGCGGCGAGAGGGCGACATCGTGACGATCCGCATGGCGGTATCGCCTCGTTACCGTGCCAGTGGAAACACAAGCCTACCCTGCCCCAGTCTGCGTGCTATGCACGACCATTGGGGGGTTGTGGCCCCTGAGTCGACAATGCAAGCGTACAGCGGCAATAGGCCGATCACACAATATATCCGGAGAATGAGTTACTTCCCCGCAGGCCTCATGCATCCTATATCAGGAGGAGGGACTCGGTATCGCATGGTCGACACGGATGATCTCACCTTTGGCAATGACGGGGCGCTGTCGCTGCCCGCTAATATGGGATGCATGCTGTACTTTGACGAGCGCTACTCGAATATTGAGGTCGAGTTTCGTTTTGTCGCACCGCAAGTGATTGACGTGGAGGTGTTGGGCAGTGAAACCTTTGCCTTCCGATCTTATAGCGGTCCAGGCTATGCCGGTGATCTGGAGCCGCTCCAGAGGCAGATGATCGGCTATATTGGGAACCGGCATGACAAAAAGGCGCTTTCTATACCGGTGGGTGCCGATTATGTGTTGGTCAAGTTCCCGCCGATGCCTGTCAGTGTGACGAATTTTGGCGATGTGGACACCAATATCCGGCAGCCGAGCAGCGGAACCTACCGGCTAGCGACAGGGGTGAGTACGTTGTCCGTGGATCACACCGTGACCATGGGGCTGCCGCTGGATGGTCAATGGCAGGATGCGGACCAGGCGGGCGGCACGTATTTGAACAAACTGCCGAGAGTCAGCATGGTTACCTCGCCAGAATACTTTGTACCGCCTGGGGTTGAATTTGATCAGTGTATGGTGGTGGGCCGCTGCCCCGATTCATTGTTGGAGCAGATCGCCACCACGAGGGCGGAGATGACCCTGTATTACTACCGTGTGACGCGAACGTCGAGCCGATTGCTGCGCATCCCGCTGCGCGCGGTGGGGCCGGATTGGGACCCTGGCGACGCCCAGCTGGCCGGAAGCGATGTGCCTGCAGTCGCCAATGTGAGCCCACAGGTGTATCTGCCTATCCTCAGTACCGAGCCGAAGCCGCTGCCGCCGGACGATCCGGCAGGCTGCCCGTGTGGGTGGTTTACTGCGGATGGCAGAATGGTGGATTATATCCCTGGCCTTTAGCAAAGGGCTGCCGGGACGATGGGAGCAGCAAGTGCCTGCTCCCACTTTTTGTATGGCGACCAAATTGGTCAAGAACGGTGATCTTGATGCGCAGCGATGGAGATAAGGTGAGGTTGGTTCAATCGAGGCTGCACCACTGGGCGGCCCGTGTCTATGGTTGGGCCTGTGAACGGCTGTATCACGAGTTCGCCTGGGGGTATGAGTGGGTAGCTGCAGCGGTGAGCCTGGGGCGCTGGAGTGAGTGGCGGCGGATGGCCCTGGCTGAGGTCAGGGGGCGGCGCGTGTTGGAGTTGGGTTTCGGTACAGGGGCGCTGCTGGTGGAAGGCAGCGGGCGGCAGATGATCGGCGTGGAGCCTTCCTGGGAGATGCAGCGCGTGGCGGAACGCAGGCTGGCCGCGCATGGCATGTCTGTCCCGCGGGTGGTCGGGCGCGGCGAAGCGCTGCCGCTGGCGGACGGGACGGTGGACTCGGTGATCGCCACCTTTCCGGCTGGCTATATCCTGTCACCAGACACGCTGCGCGAGTGTGCGCGGGTGTTGGCGTTGGGTGGCAGGCTGGTGATCGGGGGACTGTGGGTGAGCGTGGACCTGCGCGGGTGGGAACGGTGGATACCTGTGTTTTACAGCCAGCCATCAGCGGAAGTGCAGGCAGGCTTGCGTGCGCGGCTGGCTGCCGCGGGGTTTGCGCCAGAGATCGTGGAACGGCAAGACGGGATTTTTCGTGTAGGCATAATTATTGCGACACGACGGGATGGTATGGGGGCACGTGAAGGGACAACCGGATGAAGCGTGCTGGCGAGACGCCTGTGTTTGATCTGCTGGAGAGTGCGCTGGACAGGCTGCAACATAAAGTGGGGTGTAGTATGGTCGTGCGGGTTGAGGACGGGGTGCGTCTGGTGATGCGTGCCGCAGAGGGGGTACGGTATCACAATGCTCAGTTGGATGATTATTCCCATGGAATGAGTGAGCAGTTGCACTGGCGACCACCGCTGCGGCTGCGCGTGCGGGCGCGCTTTTCGCATGACCAGGACCGTCTGCGGGGTACGGCAGGGTTTGGCTTTTGGAATGACCCGTTTGCAATGACGCAGCGCACCCGCACGCGTCTGCCGCGTGCCATCTGGTTTTTCTTTGGCAGCCCGCCGACAAACCTGCCGCTGGCGTATGGCGTTCCGGGGGCTGGGTGGAAAGCGGCGACGCTGGATGCCCAGCGTTGGGAGGCGGTGATGCTTGCGCCGAGTGTGCCGCTAGTTGTGCCCTTGAACCGGTTGCCAGCGATTCATCGGAGGCTGTGGCCGCGTGTGCAGCGGCAGCTTTGCATCGGCGAGGCGATACTTCCGGTAGACCTGCGTGAGTGGCATGTGTATGTGATTGAGTGGGGGGTGGGGAGAAGCCGTTTTTGGGTCGACGAGCGGTGTGTACTGGATCTGCCGTTTGCGCCGGGCGGGCCACTGGGGCTGGTGATCTGGATAGACAACCAGTATATGGTCGCCACACCACAGGGCCAGTTCGGTCATGGCGTGGTGCCGACAGAACTGCAGTGGCTAGAGATCGGCGCACTGCAGATAGAGTAGGCCGGTGATATGACAACGAATGAAGGAGCCGAACAATGGGCGATTATGGGAATCCGCTACGAGTTGGATACTTTCTCACGCCGGACGCCAGAGCGGGGGCGCGCTTGAT
>CAZYQJ010000273.1:0-7017 GCA_964649925.1 uncultured Litorilinea sp. | reverse complement strand
CGCCATCCCATGTGCCGCACAAAAAGCGCGGTTCGTATGGGCCGTAGAGCATCAGATAGAGGGTTGGCCCCTGCCCTACGGCCAGCGGCACGGCGCGGCTGTCCGTATCAAACGTGTACACCTGTGTGGCCGTCACCACGTTCACATCGGGCGCAGCCGCATTTTGCACCGCATACAACTCGCCCTGCGGCCCGCCCAGATACAACACGCGGTTGCCAGCATCCCAGGCCAGCCCGAAGCCATTCGCCAGCCCCAACGGCAGCACGGGCAGCCCCGGTAGCCGGTTCCAAAAGCCGTTCGCCGCGCCGCGCCACAGCATGACCCCTGGGGACGATTCACCGTAGCCGAGCACAAACTGGGGGTTGTTGTTGGGCGGCGCCATGATCAGCGGGGCCAGCAGACCGCTGCTGTGCAGTTCGTTGCTTGCCTCCCTCCAGATCGTGCCGTTGTCCTCGCTCTTGATCACCGTATCCCCGCGCAGCCCCCACAGTTCATTGGGATTGGTGTGTGAGAAACTCACCCCCATCAGCGGTTCGCCGCTCAAGCGGATGATCGTGCCGTCCGGGTCATAGCGATACAGCCCCTGATCCGCGGCCAGCAGCAGCGCGTCACTGCTGCGCGCGGGCAGCCCCACGCTGTTCACCGTCAACGTCAGCGGCAGCCGATCCATCACTTCCCAGGTCGTGCCGCGGTCGGCGGAACGCAGCAGAAACTGCCCGTTGGAGAGCGCGACTAATGTCTCCGGCTCGCCCGGTATGACCACCAGGCTGCGTATCGCCGTATCAGGCCGCACATTGATGTTGCCCGACGCCGACAGCGGGTAGGCCCCTATGTAGGCATCCACCCCGTAAAGAACCCGTTCCGACGCACTAAACTCCGCCGCAGCGCGCGGTGTGCGCGCCGACGCCACCAGCAGCATGGCCTCCAGGCTGCCGTCGTCAGGGTCTGCCAGCCAGGTGCGGACTGTGCCGTCCCAATGGGTGGTGACTAGTGCCGTCCCGTCGCGGCTGAAATTCACCGACCAGGGCAGCGACCGGGGCAGGTCGATGCGGTCCAGTTCCTCGCCTGTGGCCGCGTCCCACAGCCGCAGCGTGTAGTCCTCCGCGACGGTGGCGATGCGCCTGCCATCGGGGCTGAAGGCGATATCGGTCAGGATTTCGCTGTGACCAGTCATGCGGAAGATCATGTCTCCGCTGGCGACATCCCACAGCGCGGCGTCATGGTCCCAACTGGCTGTTGCAAGAGAATCCCCGTCCGGGCTGAAAGCCAGTCCCGATACATAGGTTTCATGGCCGGTCAACGTGGTGACTTCTTCACCCGTGGCTGCGTCCCATAGATAGACTGCCGTGGCTTGATTGCCGCCCACCGCGCCCGCCAGCAGACGCCCGTCGCGGCTGAAAGCCAATGCGCCTGGCACGTCCGGCAGCCCATCTACGCGCCAGCGCTCGTGGCCGCTGCGCCAATCCCAGGCGCGCACGGTCTTGTCGTCGCCGGAGGTGACGATGGTCGTGCCGTCGGGACTGTATACCACGTTGTCCACCCAGGAGGTGTGGCCGCGCAAGACCACCTGCGGCGCGCCGCCGGAGAGATAGACATGCACCGCGCCGTCGATCCCCACCGCAGCCACGGTGTCGCCCGCAGGGCTGTAGGCCACGTCAAAGACACGGTCGGGCGTGCCTGCAAAACGGCGTTCTTCGTTGCCCGTCTGCCAATCCCACAGCCGCATCGTGCCATCCTCGCTTCCGGTCAGCAGATAGCGCCCATTGGGGCTGAAGTCAGCGTTCCACACCGCAGCGCCATGCCCGGTGATCGTGCGCAGGCGGCGCGTGGGCGTCAGGCTGTAGATGCGCGTCACCCCACCCTGCTCGGCCACCAACAGCCTGCTGCCGCTGGCGTCAAAGGCCAGGCCGTTGGCGCTGTTGAGCGCGCTGAGCGCCACAGTGGGCACAGTACGCACCGGCTCCCCGCTTGCCACGTCCCACAGCGTCAGCGGGTTGAGCCGGGTTGGCCCGGTCGCCAGGGTGCGCCCATCGGGGCTGAAGGCCAGCCCATAGGGAAGATAGGTCGTTGTCAGCGGCAGCGTATGGCGGATTTCGCCGGTGGCGGCATCCCATAGCGCCACCGGCCCGCGTTCGGACGCCGCGGCCAGGGTGCGGCCATCGGGGCTGTAGCGCAGCCCGGTGATGCGCCCCAAGTCGCCCTCCAGCGCGCCCTGTTCTTCGCCTGTCGCCGCATCAAAACGACGCAGCCCAGCGTCATAGGTCGCCACCGCGATGTGGCCGCTGCCGTCCGCTGCTGCGGCCATGATCTCGGCGGGAAAGCGCAGCCGGTGACGTTCGCGCCAATGGCCTGTCTCCCAGACCGCCACGGTTTTATCGGTCGCGGCGCTGACGAGCAGCCCGTCGCCCGCGGGCTGCAGCGTCGTGACCGCAGCGCTGTGTGCGGTAAAGGTGTGCAGCCGTGTGCCGCTGTCGAGGTCCCAAACGGCCACTGTGCCGCCCGAATCACCCGCGATCACCTGCGTGCCGTCGGCGTTGAAGGTCAAAGACATCACCAGACCGGGCAGACCGTCCAGCGTGTAGCGCGTGGTGCCGGTCTCTAGGTCGCGCACCTCCACCACCTTGCCGCCGCCGGTGATCGCCAGCGGTTGTGCAGGGTGCGCAGCCACCAGCCGCGCTTCGGGGTTGTCAAAAGGGTGCTCGACGACCCCGGTCTCCGGGTGTAGCCACACAGGCCGCCCGTTGATGTCGGCGCTGACGAGCCGCCCGCGTAGGGGATCATAGGCCAGCCAGCCCAGTTGGTTGGCGTCTACCGGCAGGTTACGCAACACGCGCCCAGCAGCGATGTCCACAAAGGTGACGCCAAGACGCCGCGACAGCACCGAGATCTCGTTGTCCGCGGTGAAGGCATAGCCGTTGGGGAAGTCAAGCAGCTTTATCGTGTGCCGCAGCGTGCCATCGGCAGCGTCCCAGATGCGCAGTTCATAGGCGCTGCCGGAGACCAGATAGCGCCCATCGGGGCTAAAGGCCAGGATGTAGGTCATGCCGTCTGGGTCGGGCAGTTCGATGTCCGTGCCGCTTTCCAGGTCGCGCAGCAGGATGGGGGGCATCTGCGGCGGCCCGCTGGGGCGCGGCGATCCACCAGTGGGGACAGGTGCGACCGGGCGGATCGCCACTGCCACGCGCCGCCCATCCGGGCTGACCGCCAACGCCTCGGCGGGCTGATCTAGAACCGGGGTGAGGCTTTCATGGACGGCTAACCGCTGTACGGGATCGTCACCGTTGGCGATCAGCAGCACGTTGCCCTGCGGCTCCCAGGTGATGGCGGTGGCTATGTGGTAGCGGCCCGCGTGGGACGTGGCACGGGCCCAGTCCAGCATCGTCCACACATGCACGATGCCGCTTTCAGCCGCTGCCGCCAGGTAGTCGCCGGTGGGGCTAAAAGCCACCTGCTGGATGGGGGTGGTCTCGGCGTTGAGGGTACGCGCCAGCCGTCCGCTCTGCACCTCCCACAGCCGCACCGCGCCGTCATGGTGGCCAGTGGCAACCCACGCGCCATCATGGCTAAGCGCTAGGCTGCGGAGGCTGGAGAGTGGGCCATCTGCAGGAAACTCGGCTATCCAGGGCGGCGCCTGGTCGATCACCTGGCGCAGCGCGTCCTCGGCTTGGGGCAGCACGTAGGGCGCGGGGATCAGGTCAAAGACGGGACGCAGCGTCGTCAGCACCGCCTCACGCGCCAGCAGCAGCGGCACTCCTGGCAGCGTGGGCGGCTGTTGGATGGGGTCTAGCGCCAGCATCGCGAGTTCCGCCGCCTGGTTTTCGCGCAGTGCATAGGCGACGTCCTCGATAGGGCCAGCCGATGCCGTGGTAGGTGGGGCTGCCTGGCTCGACGCAGCGGTCACCGTCAACAAGGCAAGACAACAGACAGCGCAGAGGGTTCGCCAGAGGGCATGTAAGCGGCGCATGGTTGGTTCCTGGAGCGTCGGTAGTGGTCAGTAATCAGTGGTCAGTAGTCAGAGATGAGAGAGAGAAAAGGGGCGCCTGGTGATGGTAGAAGTATAGCCTTGTCGGCGCGGTTTTCCAACCACGTCGATACCTTTCTGATCTACCGGCCTACTGCCCGTGCAATCTCCTCGCGCACCCAGGGGTCTCCCTCGGCGGGTTGGGCGGCGATCAGCGCGGCGCGCGCCTCGGCGTGGGCATGGCGGCGCAGCACCTGGCCCAAGGCCCAGGCGGCATGGCCGCGCGCCAGGGGCACAGGATCATGCAGCGCGCTCACCAGCGCGGGGACGGTGACCGGGTCGGCCCAGTTGCCCAACGCCACACAGACATTGCGCAGCATCCCGTGACGCTTGGCGCGGCGGATGGGCGAGCGGCGGAAGCGTGCGGCAAAGGCGTCGGCGTCCAGCCAGTAGGGGGTTTCCGGCGCAAAGCCCTCCAGCAGCGGCAGCGCCATGCGATCCGCCTGTGCCTGTAGGCCGGGCAGCCGGGGCGCACGTTCGGGCAGACGCCGGTTCCAGGGACAGACCTCCTGGCAGATGTCGCAGCCAAAGATGCGGTTGCCAAAGCGCGGGCGCAGCTCTGTGGGGATGGGCGCGTGCGTCTCAATCGTCCAGTAGGAGATGCACCGCTGCGGGTCCAGGTGAAACGGGCCGGTGAAGGCATCTGTGGGGCAGGCGTGCAGACAGCGCGTGCAGCTTCCGCAAGTGCCTGTGTGTGTGGCGTCACCGGCCAGTGGGATTTCCCACGTGCCCACCTGCGCTGATGGGGGCAGACCGGCCAGCACCGCGGCGGGCGATGGCTCGGCGGCGCGGGGCTGCACGGGGTCATAGGCCAGCACTTCGGGGACCAGGACCGTCGCCAGGAACAACCAACTGCCCACGCCAGGGCGGATCGTGCAGCAGTTCTTGCCGGTGAACCCGATGCCCGCGGCATGCGCCCAATCGCGCTCTAGCACCGGGCCTGTATCGACCAGACATTTGCCCAAAGTGGTGCGGCCTGTCTGCGCGGCCAGCCAGCGATCCAGCGCGTGAAGTTGCGGGCGGATGATCTCATGATAGTCATCCCCCCAGGCATAGGAGGCGATGATCCCCCGGCTGGGGTCGGCCAGCACGTCGGACGGCAGCGCGCCTTGATGATAGTCCACGGCCAGCACGATCATCGAGCGGAACGGGCCTGCGTCGCCCTCGGCCAGCAGGGCCGGGTCCTGGCGTTTTTCCAGGTTGCGCTCCAGATAGTGCATGTCACCTGCCCGGCCCGCCGCGACCCAGCGCGTGAAAAACGTCGCATGGGGTGCAGGCGTCACCGGCACGATGCGGCAGACGTCAAAACCGAGGGCGTGGGCCTGCGCTTTGAGGTCGCGAGTCAGTGTGTCATAGTTCATGGCGCGCTGTTTTCACCCGCCCGCGCAAACTCAGCCGGGGTCTTGCCGACCATGGCTTTGAAGTCTTTGATGAAGTGGGCCTGGTCGAAATAGCCCAACTCGGCGGCGAGGTGTGCCAGGTTGAGGGTGTGACCGGCGGCCAGTTGATCTGCGGCTTCGTGTAGCCGGTAACGCTGGATCACCCACTTGGGGCTGACGCCCACATACTGCCGGAAGAGCCGCTGCAGCGTACGTTTGGACATCCCGGCGCGGCCTACCAGGTCATCCACCTTGCAGATCGTCCGGTCTGTCCGGATCTGGTCAATGATCGTGTTGATGGTTTCTACGGCCGGGTCGGGGTCTGGCAGGCGGCCACAGAGAAACCGTTCGACGTGGTCGATCTGTGCCGGTACGTCGGGTTCGGCCAGCACCGCGGCCTCCAACTGATCGCCTGCTGCGCCGAAGAGGTGATGCAAACTGTGGGTGTGGTTGGTAAAGGCAGTCAGCGGTGTCTGCACAAAAGGATAGAACCCGCCCGGTCGAAACTTGACCGCAAAGACGCGGCCTTTCCCCTCCAACAGACGGCTGAACTTGCCCTCCATCACGCCAAAGACGCCGGATCGCCCCGCTTCGATTACCAGATGGACGGTGGGGTGGGGCAGGTTTTCCTGCTGGTGCGGCGGCTGGCCGCGCAGGTCCCAGGTGACCACCCAATAGAATTCCACAAAATAGGCCAGCGCAGGCTGGGGAGCGTACCAGGTCAGGTCAAAGGGGGGCTTGCTCGTCTTTGGGTTCAAGAGACCGCGTGGCTCTGTGTTCAGCTGCCGGTCTACGTGGTGTTGTTGGCTCATCCTGTTCACTTGGCGCGTTTTTACAATCATAGCGAGCCGCAGCGTGTTAGTATAGACCATGTGTTCTGGTGAATGTCAATTCGCCGCGAGCATATATGGGACGTATACACGGAAAGGATACCAGGATCATGATTGACACCCTAACACGCCACGCCCAAGGATACTACGAGATCCACAGTTGGGATGAGAGTGCCTACGAGGAGGCCGAGGGACAGCCCAAACTGGCGCGCGCAGCCGTCGCCCAGACCTTCCACGGCGATATCGAGGGCGACAGCGCGACGCAATATCTGATGGTCTATCTTGAAGATGGAAACGCCGCCTGTATCGGGCTGACCCGCATTACCGGCCAGTTGGACGGGCGCAGCGGCAGCTTTGTCGTGCAGCAGAGCGGAACCTATAACAGCGGCGAATCAGCTGTCCACGAAACCTGGCAGATCATCCCCGGTTCCGCCACCGGGGAACTGCGCGGGCTGCGCGGCAGCGGCACGATGTTTTCCAACGAGCACCGCCGCGCCACCTATACGCTGGACTATTCGTTTGAATGACGGCCCCACCTACTAGGTAGGACGGGACGCGCTCTGGAAGGGGCGTCCCGTCCTGAACAGCGGCCTGCAAGTGTTCATCGTTGTACTGCTCTATCTGGTCATAGAGGTTGTGATGTTGCTCTGGGTGATGCCCATTTCCCCTCATAGCCATAGCTCACAGGTTAGGTAACAGGTGTACCCGTAGAACCATCCTCCTCTCCTGCGGCCCGGCACAGAATTCTCTGCCCCCATTCCGGATGTGCTACAATGCTTTGACACTC
>CAZYQJ010000272.1:0-7018 GCA_964649925.1 uncultured Litorilinea sp. | reverse complement strand
CCTAATGCCAAAAGCGCCGATCGTTGCGCATCGCTGATCCCGGTTGCCTGGGTGATACTCATGCCCGCATAGGGGCCGGAGTTGCGCAAGACGCCAACAGACTCGCCCCTAGGGGGGTCGCCCCCAACCGCCCACAAGCGTACCGTCCCGTCGGTGCTGCCACTGGCCAAGAGCGCCCCCTGCGGGTGAAATGCGATGGAATAGACCGGCTGGGTGTGGGCGTGCCAATGGAGCAGTTCCTCTCGGCGGTGTACATCCCAAAGCCGGACCGTGCCGCCCTCGCTGCCACTCGCCAAATGTGTCCCTGTCGGACTGAATGCAACCTGAAAGACGCGCGTGGCGTGACCGTGCAGGGCCTGGAGAGCGTGAAGGCGGCCTTGTGCGCCGACACGATAGAGGCGAATCAGCCCAGCCCAACCCGCCGCAGCCAGCAGGGACCCATCGGGGCTGAGGGCCAGGGTCTTACAATGCCCATTCTCTTCTTCAAGTACCTGCATACACCGGCCCGTAGCGAAATCCCAAACGCGAATGGTATTATCGGAAGCACCGCTGATGATATGCTTTCCGTCGGGCGTAATGAACAGAGCGTTGACCTCTAGCCTGTGCCCAGGCAAGCGGGTGAGCAGCCGGCCATGGGTCGGGACGCTGATATCCCACAAATAGATGTTGCCCTCGTAACCAGCGGTCACCATCACGTTGCCTTGAGACGAAAACTGGATGGTGTGTATTGCCTCTCTGTGTCCGTGGAGTACTCCTACGGTTCGTAGGCTCGACCGTTCCCAGATGCGTATGATCCGATCATCGTCGGCGCTGGCTAACCACTTGCCATCAGGGCTGAAGGTGACGCAGTTCACCTGCATCCCGCGGCCCGGCAGCGTGCGGGGCGTAGATGCCTCTGGGTTTGACATCTGTACCGGCCAGAGTCGCACCCATCCCTTGCCGTCGCCGGTAGCCAGACTGTTGCCGTCGGGGCTGAAGACCAAGGTATGAATGGCGGAGACGTAGCCGCAGATTGTGCTGACCGCGCGCTCGTGCTGCTGGCGGCGCATGTCCCACAGCCGGATTGTGTCGTCTAGGCCGCCGCTAGCCAGGATCGATCCATCTGGATGAATGGCGACAGCCCGGACTGTGTGCTCGTGTCCACGCAAAACTTCCTCTGTGCGCCGCTCATCCAGATTCCATACTCGCACCGTCCGGTCGGCGCTGCCGCTGAACAGGCGCGAACTGTCGGGGCTGAAGGCGAGGCAGCGCACCCAATGGGTGTGGCCGCGCAATGTTGCCTGCAGCGCATGATCCGGCGTTGCCCACAAGTTGATGGTTGTATCGGCGCTGCCGCTGGCCAGCAATGACCCGTCAGGGCTGAAGCTGACGGCAAGCACTTGATGACTATGGCCATGGAGAACCTCAATCAGCCGCGCTGCACCAGGTTCTTGGGAGGAGGCATCCCGCTGCAGCAAGGAGGCGATGTCCCACAGACAGATCGAATGATCCATACTGCCTGAGGCCAAAATGGTTCCCGTCGGGTGGAAGGCCACGGCGGCCACTGTATGGGTATGCTGTGTCAGTGCGTCGATCTGCCGACCCGTTTGAACATCCCACACGAACACGCTGTTATCCTGGCTGCCGCTGGCCAACAAGGTTCCATCGGGGCTAAAGGCAACGGCAAAGACGCCGCTGCTGTGTCCGGCCAATATCTGGAGGCAGCGACCGGTGCGCCAGTCCCAGATCCGAATGGTGCGATCCAGACTGCCACTCGCCAGCAGCGTTCCATCGAGACTAAAGGCGACGGACATAATCGCGTTGTTATGGCCTGAGAGTAGACCAGCCCTCTGCCCATCGGGGTATGACCAGAGATAGACCTCACCTTGCGTCCCGCCTGCAGCCAGAAATGACTGGTGTGGCGCGATCGCCACCGAAAAGATGCGCCCAAACATTTCGGAAAAGACGGTGTGGGCGAGGTCTGCGCCCGTCAGGTTGACATGGGCCGCCTGGGCGCCGCGCAGATCCGCCTGCCACACACACAAATGGGAGAAGTCATACCCCGAGATGTCGATCTCCAAATGGAGCAGCAGGTTGAGCAAGTTGCCCGCTGCGTAGCTGGGCAGGCGCGGCGCGCCTTGGTGTAGTCTGGCCAGGATGTCTCGCAACTTCGCTTCGAGCGCATGTCTACCCATTGCCCCTTGTAGCTGTGCGGCAAGCGGCGCGAGGATAAGGCGTAGTTGGCTCTGACGCACATCATCTCTGGCTTCGGCCATGACAAGCGCATGGCGATGGAGCAAGTTAGGCTGCTCCGCTAGGATCTCTGCACAACTCGCTTCAACCAAGCGTTCAGTCAGATATTCCAAGACCACATTTTGCAGCGCGATGCCGTCGCGGCGGCGTTCAATCAGCGAGCGATTCTGCAGGCTGCGCAGCGCTTCCAGATAGGCATAGCCCGGTGGATGCACCAGGTTGTGACGGAGTGTCTGGGCATCGACGGTCTCTCGTTCGATAGCCAGCCAGAAGAGGATCGTCTGCTCCAGTTCTGTCAAGCGGCTGAGTTGTTGTTCCAGAATTTGGCGCACATCGTCGAAGATGAGCGTTTCTTCGGCGAGAAAGTTTTCGATATCGCCGGAAAATAGCTCCTGCACCGTATCCGCCACCAATTTGAGCGCCAGCGGATTGCCTGAATAACGCGCCACCAGCGCCGATCGAGCCGCGAATGGGCCAGTCACGCCCCGTTCCGCCAGGAGTTCTTGGCCCGCGCCATCATCCAGCCCTATCAGCCGCAGTGACTGCACCTGCGGTGTATCCCCGGCGAGGCGGGCGACCGCGCCGGGCCGCTCACGGCTGGTCAGGAGCAGCGCACTGCGGTGCTCGCTCGTCGCCGCCCGCCACAATAGCTGGTCGTACAATTCGTAACCAGGACGGAAGCGCCCTGCCTGCACTGGATCCAAAATGCTCTCCAGGTTGTCCAGAACCAACAGCACCCGCTGCCGTCGCAGATAGCCAAAGAGCAGCGCGAACTGCTCGTCCGGAGTCGTGGGGAGTTCGATGATCGCCTCTTCCGTTAAGCCCCGCAGCAGCCCTGCCAGCATCGTATCCAATGGCGGTGCATTGAGCAGCGAACGCCACAGTACCCGCTCAAAATGCCCTGCCGCCGCGCGCGCCGCATGGGCGACCAGGCTTGTCTTGCCCACTCCACCCAGCCCCACGACCGTCACCAGACGGCAACCGTCCTGCACCAACCACCGCTCCAGGCGGGAGAGTTCGTATGCACGCCCAATGAGGGGGCCGGTGAAGGGAATCTCACTCGGGACGGAAGGGGGCAACGCGGCCACGCTTGTCTGGTCATGTTGCCCGGCTTGCCGTTGAGTTTGCTCGACAAGTTTCCCATCACGAATCTGCTCGTAGAGGACTACAGTCTCCGCATTCGGCTCCACACCCAGTTCGTCGCGCAGAAGCCGGCGCAACATGGCGTATTGTGCAAGCGCCCGGTCGGGTAGACCCCGGTAAGTCAAGATCCGCATCACCTGACGGTGGCCCATCTCTGCATAGGGATCGAATTCCAGCAGACGGATGGCGTAGGCATGGGCTTTCTCCCAATCACCTTGCGCTTCATAGGCGTCCGCCAGCGTCTTTAGGGCGAACAGCGCACGCGCCGCTAGCTGCTCGCGCCGCAACAACAACCATTCTTCGTAAGTCGACGCGTCCGCCAGACTGAACCCGGCCAGCAATTCACCTCGATATAGCGCCACAGCCTGGGCAAGCCGTGCGAGCAGAGGCGCATCGGGGTGCAACTGGTTGTGGATGTGTTGGGCTGCCGCGCTCAAAACCGCTTCGAACTCAGCTACATCGACACGGATGGCGGCAGCGTTGAGTTGGATGGACTGGCGTGTGACCGTAAACACCTGGCTACTCAGACCCGGTCGGGCGGCATCGAGGGTCTGACGCAGACGGTAAAAGGTCACACGTGCGTTGTCCAGGCTTTGTCGCTCGGGCAGATCAGGCCAGAGCAACCCTGCCAGCGTGTGGCGATTGTGGGGCTTTTCAGGTTCCAGGGCCAGATAGGCGAGCAAAGCCCGCACCTTGTCTGTACGAAAGGCCGCCAATGGCGTATCACCCACGGTTGCGCTGAAAGGCCCGAGTAAGGCAAGTGAAAGCTGGCTCATTTTTGTGTCAATTCGCTGCGGATAGCTGTGGATGGACGATGAGGGGGCACAGAGCGCGCTCCATTATACAACGTACCAAGCAGGATAGACAGCCGGAAGAGGCGGCGGACAGGGATTTGTCCGCACTTGGTCATGATCTTCGTGCCATCTGGTTACGATACGTGGTCGGTCTGGTTACGCGCCTGTCATGGTCGCCAGCTACAGTGACGGTGGCTACAGTGACGGTTGCTCGGATGCGGGGAGCCCGTGTCGCGATCGACCCATGTGGCAGTTGCGCCTAAGCAGCACCAGAGGGTGAATGTGTTCTCCTGTCCTGTGCGGCAGTTTCCGTAAACTACTGAAAGTACAGCAAGATAGCCGTGGCCCAGCGAATCGAGAACATCCACTCCTCCACCCCGTACTACAGAGCCTATCTGGTGCGCCTCTGGCGGGATAATGCACAGGAGCCGTGGCGCGCCTCAGCGCAATCGGTGCAGAGCGGAGAGTTGGTGCGTTTTGCCACGCTCCAGGAGCTGTTTGCGTTTCTCGAAATGTGTACCTCCCCGCGTCCCCCAACAAGCTGGCCCCCATCCAGTCAGTCTCCCCCCAACGTGACGGATGAATAAACACGTTTCTAGTCAGCACGCGATGTAGAGAGGAGAAACCCAAAGATGGCAACGCAACGTTCCAATGTGGCCGGCGCGCAGCGCGCCCGCCCCTGGCTGCTGTTGGTGGCACTGGTCTGGCTGCTGGCGCTGCCCGGCCTTGCCCAGGCCGCCCCCTCCGACCCCCACGTCTTCTTGACGAAGTGGGGCAGTTTGGGCGGCCACCCGTTCAACCAGCCAGCCGGTGTGGCGGTGGACAGCATGGGCAACGTCTATGTGGCCGATACCCTCAACCACCGCATCCAGAAGCTGGACAGCAATGGTGCATTCCTCACGCAATGGGGCAGCCTGGGGACTGGCGATGGCCAGTTCCACACTCCCTACGGCGTAGCGGTGGATGGCGCGGGCAATGTCTATGTGGCCGACACCGGCAACAACCGCATCCAGAAGTTTGACAATACCGGTCTACTCATAACGCAGTGGGGCAGTTCAGGCAACGGCGACGGCCAGTTTAATCTTCCCATTAGTGTGGCGGTGGACAGCATCGGCAACATCTACGTGTCCGAAGCTAACAACCATCGTATCCAGAAGTTCGATAGCAGCGGCGCCTTCTTGACGAAATGGGGCACTTCGGGCAGCGGCGACGGCCAGTTCAACCAGCCCCGAGGGATAGCGGTGGACGCGGCGGACAACGTCTATGTGACCGACATGAGCAACCACCGTATTCAGAAGTTCACGAGCGACGGCGTCTATCTCACCCAGTGGGGCACTTCGGGCAGCGGCGACGGCCAGTTCAACCAGCCCCGAGGGATAGCGGTGGACAGCATGGGCAACGTCTATGTGGCCGATACCGTCAACCATCGCATCCAGAAATTCGACAGCAGCGGTGTCTATCTGACGCAGTGGGGCAGTGGGGGCTCCGGCGATGGTCAGTTTGCCCAACCCCACGGTGTGGCGGTAGATGGCGCGGGTAACGTCTATGTGGCCGACCTTTTCAGCCGCATCCAGAAGTTCGACAGCAGCGGTCTATTCCTGGCGAAGTGGGATGGCTCTGAAAGCGACGACGGCCTGTTCAGCGCTCCTCACAGTATAGCAGTAGATAGCGCGGGCAACGTCTATGTGACCGACAGCGAACTCGACTATATCCAGAAGTTCGACAGCAGCGGTCTATTCCTGGCGAAGTGGGGAGGGTTTGGCAATGGCGACGGCCAGTTTGCCCAACCCCACGGTGTAGCGGTGGATAGCGCGGGCAACGTCTATGTGGCTGATTCCCTCAACAACCGCATCCAGAAATTCGACAGCAGTGGCGCCTTCTTGATGCAGTGGGGCGGCTTTGGCGCCGGTGACGGCCAGCTCAATACGCCCCGCGGTGTGGCGGTAGATGGCGCAGACAACGTCTATGTGGTCGACGCTAGCAACTACCGCATCCAGAAATTCGACAGCAATGGAGCGTACCTGACGCAATGGGGCGGCTTTGGTAACGGCGACGGCCAATTCAGCCAGCCCCAAGGTATAGCGGTGGACAGCGCGGGTAACGTCTATGTGACCGACGCTATCATCCGCCGTGTTCAGAAGTTTACGAACGACGGCGTCTATCTCGCCCAGTGGGGCACTTCGGGCAGCGGCGACGGCCAGTTCAACCAGCCCCAAGGTGTAGTGGTGGACAGCATGGGCAACGTTTATGTGGCCGATGCCTTCAACAACCGCATCCAGAAGTTCACGAGCGACGGCGTCTATCTGTCACAGTGGGGCGGCCAGGGGAGTGGCGACGGCCAGTTCAACCAGCCCCGAGGGATAGCGGTGGACAGCGCGGGTAACGTCTATGTGGCCGATTTGCTCAACTACCGCATCCAGAAGTTTGGCCCGGATACAGACGGGGATGGTATCGCCGATGAGGCCGATCCCGACATAGACGGCGACGGTGTGGACAATGACGCTGACAACTGCCCGGCTATCGCCAATCCCGGTCAAGAAGACCAGGATAACGACGGCGTCGGCGATGCGTGCGACACCGTCGACCCGCCTGTTTTCGTGATGAAATGGGGCGGCGGCGGTGGTATGCTCAACACGCCCCGCGGTATGGCGGTGGACAGTGCCGGTAACGTCTATGTGGTCGACGCCAACAACCGCCGCATCCAGAAGTTCACGAGTGAGGGGGTCTATCTGACTCACTGGGGCAGCTTCGGCACTGGCGATGGTCAGTTCGACTTTCCCGATGGTATAGCGGTGGACGGCGCGGGCAATGTCTATGTCAGCGCTAACGTGATCCAGTGGCTCGACCCG
>CAZYQJ010000271.1:0-7035 GCA_964649925.1 uncultured Litorilinea sp. | reverse complement strand
AGATGACTGTTCGCATCTCCAGATATATCAACTATCAACTATCAACTGTTCCCCTCGCAGTACAATTAGAAAGGATCCCCCATGGCGCTTCGCGTTGCAGTTGGTGTGTTAGCTTTGGTTGTGGCAATCATGCTTGGTGCGCCTGTCCTCGAAGCACAATCACCAGGGGCAGTTAGCGACATTGTGACTATTCAAGGGCAGTCCGCAATCACGCTGACGCTGACCATGAAGGATGGTGAAATCTACCTGGTGCCCATGACGCTTGATGTGGTGGCAGTGCAGGACCAAGATGTAGCCACAGTGGAAGTTGTCGATGTGACCGTAGATCACGGCAACAACTATCTTGTTGATATCCAGAATATCGGTCCGGTTACTGCAACGGTGTATATCTCTAGCGAACTGCCCGTAACAGAAACCACGGTTATTCCAGAGCCTACGGACGGGCCGATTCAAGTCACAGCCAATCGCAATGCCAACCTGCGAGGCGGTCCGGGTACGGATTTCGAGGTATCTGGCAGCGTGGCAAGAGGTGATGAGTTGATCGTAGTTGGGCAAAATGCCGATGGCAGTTGGCTGGCATTGGAGGACGGAGTCTGGATCGCAGCCTTCTTGGTAGACGGGTTGCCTAGGGCAGTTCCTACAGTGACGCCGACAGCCACACCACAGCCTACGGCGACACCTCAACCCACAGCAACGCCACAACCGACAGCTACTCCAGACCCGGCTGAAGCAAGCGCATATTTCTTTGAGTTGTACGACTACCTTCTGAATGTATCGGAGGCATTGGGAGAGATGGGAACGCTGTTTCAAGCTCCCAAACCCTTTGACACTGCCTGGCGTTGGAATGTTGCGGCACAGATCGTAACGTTGCAGACTGCCTATGAAGGCGTTTCCGAGATAACTCCACCGGCAGCTTATGCGACGCTGCATGAGGATATTGTTGCGATGTTTGAAGCGTGCAAACTGGCTGGCGATTTTGCAGCAACAGGACTTGATAACATGAGTGTCGAGGATTTGGAGACTGCCGCCGAGTATATGGAGTCGTGTGGAGAACAGGCGGTGTCATTGAATGCGACTCTCAGGACTTTAATGCCCTGACCTCGCTTTTGCCTTGGCCAACCCACGTCCCATGAGTGATCATTATCGCTGATTTTGAGATGTGGTATCGCCGTTCTTGTGGAGGATACATCCATGAAGTATCCACGCTGGATCCTTTTTATGGTGCTGTTGTCGGCTATGCTATTCACCACGGCCTGCGGGCTTGTCAACACGCTCTTTGGGGCGAGCACGTCGTCGGGAACGGTCTCGGAACTGTGGTCGGATGTGCCGCGCATGGACGGGCTGGCTGAGGCCGATTTGCAAATGCCAGTGGCGGCGCGCATCGCGCTGCAGGCCATGACGCGCGACCGCTTTGACTTTATCTCGTTCACCACCACGCAGACGCCGACCGCTGTCCAGGAGTTTTATACCCAGGAGCGCATGGCGCAGGCCGGGTGGAACGACGACGAAACAAGCGGCTGTATGGGCGATACGGGCGATGAGAGCGTGGGCGCGATCTGCGTCTTTGGGAAGGAGAGCGGCAGCAGGCGCGAAGTGCTGGCCGTGGTGATCGCCAAGGATGATGTGTCGGATACGCAAGTCTTTTTTGCGCGCATCAACGCCTCGGGGAATCAAGGCCAATAGAGCGCAAGTACCATCGTTGCGATAAATACAATGGGCCGGAAGGAGACTCCTTCCGGCCCAGGTTTGTTTGGGGAAGCGCGCCGTCTACATGGAGACGCCGAGCAGCCCGCGCGTCACCTGGAAGTCGATATTGCCCAGTTGATATAGCTGCGGGCTGTACTCGCCTGCCGCCAGCGCGGCGATGCGGTTGAGTATGTCGGCAGGCCAGGTGGGCGGGTCGCCCTGCAGGATCAGATCCAGGTCGGGGCCAAAGGCTTTGACCACGGCAGGCTGGTCGGTGACCTGGATCAGCGGGATCATGGGGTGGGTCTGGAGCGGGTGCTCGCCCACGTAGGCCACAATCACGTCGACGCCGGTCGCCCCCAAGCCGGTCAGCGTTTCGACCCAGTGGGCGGTCGGCGTCTCCATGATGTGCAGCCCGGCGGCATCCGTGGGCGCGCCATAGGCCAGGGTGGGCATGGCGGGACGGTTGCCCAGCGTCGCCTCCAGGTAGGCAGGTGACGAGAGCAGCCCCGTGTTTTGGGGAACGACGACCGTTCCTCCCGCCGCGGCGACGGCGCGTGTCAGTTCTGCCAGCGCAGAGGCCGCGGCGTCGCTCACCGGCCCGGCGCTTGCCAGGCCCAGGCGCAAGGCGTCTAGCCCGCCAGAGGTGACTGCGGGCGGCGTATCTGCGACCAACGCCTCATTGAACCACGCTTCGATCTTGCCCATGACGTTCTCGATGCCGCCATCTATCTGCACGCTGGCCCAGCCGAAGCGGGAGGGGTCAATGCCCTGCTGCTGCAACTGGCCGCGCATATAGTCGTTGTGCGTCTTTTCGCAGCCATGTTCGAGCAGTAAGCAGCGCGCTGCCATCGGATGGCGTAGATAGCCCAGCATGGTACGGATATATAGCTCTTCGGACGCGCCCGCCGAATTGCCGCAGCCTTCGGTGTGGACAAGCGTCACCACGCGCGAGATGCCCTGATCGCGGCCCATGCGCTTGCGGTTGAGACGCATGGCGGCCAGGCGCGCGACCTGCCCCGCGCACAGGCTGGTGGGCAGGATCAGCGCCACACGGTCCAGCGCGTGTTTGCCATTGGCGTACAGCGTCTGGAACCGCACCTGGGGGCTGTGCATGGGCGGCGACACCGCGTAGCTTGTGCCGTTGGGAAGCGGCTGCGCTTGCAGTTCGGCCAATCGGCTGGCATCGGTCTGCCGCCAGTCGCGCCAGAGTTGCACCTGAGAATGGCCCGCCTTTTCGCCCACCGTGGCCGCGCCCGATGCTGTGGCAATGGTCAGTTCCAGCATCTGGCTCCCCAGTTCGTCCATCGGCGTGCCGTCCAAGTAGGCCCCGGCGTTGACATCCATCTCACGCGCCAGGAGTTGATAGCGCCGCGTGGTGGTCACGATCTTGATCGTGGGTACAAAGGGGAAGTTGGTGATCGACCCATTGCCGGTGACAAAGAAGATCAGGTTGCACCCCGATGCAATCTGCCCGGCGATACTCTCCAGGTCATTGCCCGGGCTGTCCATAAAGTAATAGCCGCCTTCGGTCATCGGTTCGGCATAGTCGATCACGGCATCCAGGCGTGTGTCGGGGTGTTTCTTCATGGCCGCGCCGATTGACTTCAACACGATGTTATAGAGGCCGCGGTACTTGTTGCCGCCGGAGGGGTTGCCTTCGGCGCTGTGCCCGTGCCAGGCGACACGCTCTTTGAAGCGTTCCACTGTTGCCAGGAACTTCTGTGCGGTCGCCAGGTCACGCACGCGTTGGAGGACATAGGATTCCGCGCCGATCAATTCATCGGTTTCGGCCAGGTTGGCCGCGCCGCCATAGCGGATTACCTCTTGCGCCACCCAGGCGGCCAGCGGGTTGCCGGAGATGCCGGAAAAGGCATCCGACCCGCCGCATTGCAGCGCGATCCGCAAGTGGGAGAGTGATTCAGGCGTGCGCGCGGTCTGGTTGACCAGCGGCAGCCATGCGCGCACCTGGGCCTCGCCTGTCTCCAGCGCGGTCTGGAAGGGGCCGGTGAGTGACAGGAAGCGGTGGGGCAGCGCATCCAACGCATAGCCGTGGTCACGCATGTAGCGTTCGAGCAGGGCATTGGTCACCGGCTCCACGCCGTAATCGACGGCCAGCACCGCGCCAACGTTGGGGTTGACCATAAAGCCTGCCAGTGTGCGCAGCACCAGTTCCAGGTTGTTGGGCTGCTCGCTGCCCCCTTCCGTATGCGCCACGGCGACGATGCCATCCACGTTGGGATAGTCCTGGGCCAGCGCCCGCACGCGTTCCTCTAGTTGCTTGACATAACTTCCCGTGCGTGAGCTTGTGCCGAGCAGCACGATGAAGTTGCGTGTGCCGACCCCGCGCCCGTTTGGGCGGCGGTAGCCCAGAAAGGTGCGATCCTCTGCATAGCGGCTCACCTGTTCGGCTGGCGTAAAGCGGCTGGGGTCCAGGGCATAGGGTTCGATGTGATCCTCGAAGTTGGGGGAGGAGGGCAGCGCAAAGTCAATGCTGCGCCCGCTGAGCGCGTCCAACATGCCCGCGTTGCAGACATACTCGCCGGGATCGATGGCGCGGGTAGCATAGCCAAAGGGCAGCCCCCATGAAAGCAGGGCTTCGCCGGGTTGGATGGGGCGCACGGCGAAGCGATGGCCTTCGAGCAGGGTATGGCTCAGCGCATAGCGCTGGTCTTGGTCCTGAATCCATGTGCCTGCCTCCAGCCGTTGGGTGGTGATGGCGACGTTGTCGCCGGGGAGGGGCAGCCGTGCGATGGCATGCAGGGTATATTCGGGTGGCATAATTCCTCAGTTGATCATAGGCGGGTCAGGCAAGCACATGCCCGGCCAGCTTTTGAATTTCGGTGACGGCCTGGGACAGCGCAGCCGTGTACACAGCATAGTCTCCGCTGTAGGAGATGACGTTAAAGCCCAGTTTCATCCACTGCTCGGCCTGAGACACAGAACCGGGTTGGATGCCTGCACCGAGGTTGTGTCGGCGGGCTGTCTCCACCACCTGCTGCAGCGCATCCAGAAAGCGGGGGTGATGGAACTGGCCTGGCATCCCCATGGACTGGGTGAGGTCAAAATGGCCGACCCAAAGGACATCGACTCCTGGGGTAGCGGCGATGGCCTCGACGTTCTCCAGCCCGGTCACGCTCTCGATCTGGCAAATGATGGTGGTATTGCGGTTGGCTTCCACCAGGAAATCTGCGGGTGAAAGGGTCTGGAAATCGGTGTTAGCGTTGCCCATGATGACCCCGCGCTGGCCGAGCGGGGCGTACTTGGCCGCGTCCACAATGGCCTTGGCTTCCTCGGCAGTCTTGACATTGGGAACCATGATGCCCATTGCGCCCAGGTCCAACGTGCGTGCAATCCAATGATACTGGACTTGGGGGACGCGGACAAAGGCGGCGATGTCCGTTGCTCGGAACCAGGCGATCAGGTCAGCGATTTCGCTGGTCGAAAAGGCGGAATGCTCGGTGTCGATCAGGACAAAATCTAGCCCGGCATTTTCCAGCAGGCGCGGGATGCTGCGCACGCCAAACTCCAGGATCATATGCCCGACCGGGACTTTACCCTCAGCCAGACGTTGTTTAAAGCGATTGGGCTTCATCGCGTGGATGTCCTTTCCAGATGATGGGGTTAAGCGGGTTTGGTTTCCCAAGCAGCCCATGCCGCGGCCAGCCGCTCGAGCTTGGCCTGGTAGCGGGGCGATTCGGTCACGGCCAGGTTGACCGTATAGCGTGGGGTTTGGCCGCGCAAGACGGTCAAGATGTTTTCACAGGCGAACAGGCTGTTATCGCGGTAGAGGTCATCAGTCCAGGCGAGCGAATGAGGCGTCAGGATGACGTTATCCATCTGCAGCAGGGGGTGGTCGGCGGGCAGCGGTTCGGGGTCATAGACATCCAGCCCGGCCCCGGCGATGCGCCCTTCGGCCAGCGCGTCGGTGACGTCCTGGGTCACCATGATGGGGCCGCGTGCCGTGTTGATGAAATAGGCGGTAGGCTTCATCAACGCCAGCAGCCGGGCGTTGACCAGACCGTGCGTTTCCGGCGTCAGCGGGCAGTTGACGGTCACGAAGTCGGATTCGCGAAAGACCGTCTCGAGATCGACCAACTCCACGCCCAGGGCTGCGGCGTGTTCAGGCCGGGCGTAGGGGTCGGCGGCAAGTTTGCGCCCCAGGCCAAACGGTTCCAGCAGGCGAAACATGTCACTGCCGATGTTGCCCAGCCCGACGCTGCCCACCACCTTATCGCGCAGCCCAACGGCTGGGGCTGCCCCGCGCAAGTCCCAGCGGCTGGCGCGCACCACACGGTCTTTTTCGGGCAACTGTTTGGCGAGCGCCAGGATCAGCGTCAGGATCGCTTCGGCTACGGGACGGCGCACGGCATCCACGGTGATGGCGAGGGCAACGCCCGCCTCCGTGCAGGCGGGTACGTCGATGCGGTCATAGCCGACACCCCAACGCGCGATGACGGCGAGACGCGGGCCGGGGCCAAACGAATCGGGCGTAAAGCGCGAATTGAGCACCAGCACCGCGTCAAACCCGGCGATGTCGGCGGGCTGGACGACTTCCCCCTGGGCATCCTGACCGGTGGAGTCAAAGTAGCGGTAGGTGATCTGTGGCAGCGGGTCGAAGATGGCGGCCAGCGCGGGTTCCAGCCGCCCGGCGGCATCGGTCTTGAAATCGGCAGAGACGCCGATCTGAAATGGTTCAGGCATGGATAAGCCTCTCAAGCTAGATGACTCTGTGACCGGCACTCGCCCCTCTTGTATGTCCGGAAGGGGACCGGAGCGTACTGATCACATGGGCTAGACGCTGCCGTCAAGACGGACAAGCGCCATCGGTGGGAGCTGAAGGGTAAGGCTGCCGCGGTCTGTCTGCACGGGCGCGGAGGGCTGGGCGCGGAAATCTTCCGGCGTGAGCATGGCGGCGCGGGCATTCTCTGCATCCAGCGTGCGGATCGCGACCTGGGGTGGCAGGCCGCGCAGCGTCACGGTTTGGTGTGAAAAGCTGAGATTGGCGACCAGCACCCGGCGGCGGTTTTGCTGCGCTAGGGCCAGTGCCTGGACGGCCAGCGGCGCGCTGGTCTGGATATCCAACACGTTGCCCTGAGCGAATTCACCCACATCGGCCAGCAGATGATAGACGGGAAAGACGCTGCCTGGCAGCGACGGAAAACGATCCGGGAGGGGGCTGCCCTGCGTGCGCTCCATCACGCCACGCCAGCCGGTGGTTTCATAGTAGGTGATGGCCGCGACCCCCTCACTCGCCAAGGCGTAGATGCTGCCCAGCGTCCACCCGGCGGCAAAGAGCGATAGCTGGCGCGGGTCAACGTCATCGGGCAGTTCACCCTCTGGGGGCGC
>CAZYQJ010000270.1:0-7055 GCA_964649925.1 uncultured Litorilinea sp. | reverse complement strand
GATGCTATCGTGCTTGATATTATGCTGCCTGAAATGGATGGTTGGGAAGTACTACAGACCTTGCGCAATCGTTCCCAAACAGCTCGGATTCCGGTGGTAGTTTGCTCCGTCTTCAACGATCCCCAATTGGCCTACTCCTTAGGTGCCTCACATTTCCTGTCGAAGCCGATTACGCGTAACGATATCCTGCTCGCCTTACGCAAGCTCAATGTGACACGCGCGCCGTTTTCGTCTCTATTACAGGCATAGTGTGCTCATCATAGCGTGGTTGTACGATTTCGACCATCTGTGCCAAGAGCTGCAAAACCTCCCTTGTGTGAAGTCCTCCTGCCCGTTGGATCACGACCTGGCCCTGACCCCGATGGCGAGGGTGTGCTCTTTGGCTAGTGGCGGTGAGGAGGATGATCGGTATATCGTGCAATAGCGGCGTCTGACGCATACGTTCTATGACCGCGAGACCATCCATACCCGGCATGAGCAGATCTAGCAAGAGTAGGTGTGGAGGCTGCTCTAACATAGACACAAGGGCTTCTTCGCCATCGTAGGCATGACGGATGTGGCGTAGGCGACCGGTTGATTCCAGGATGCGCGTGACCAACTGGCAAAAGCCGCGGTCATCGTCGACAACCAGGATATTGTCAATAGAGGTAAAAGCTTCAAGTTGGTGCAAGAGTTGTTGCGCGCTGAGTGGTTTAGCTAGACAAGCTGCTACCTGCAGTTCTTCTGCCAGTAAAGTAATACTCGGCAGTGCGCACTGAATTATGGGAACCGGCAGCGTCGTCGGCATGGACACCGGTCTGTGCCCCCATGAATTATGGACTATTGCACGCGGGTGATATTGCGTCACAGCCGCATGAAGCTGATTGGGATGCTCAACCTGGATCACCGCATACTCACCAATATGGCGGGCCACCAGACGCACGACGCTCAGGTCGGGTTCAACGACGAGGATTGTTGGCCTCTCCTGATGCGTTTTGCCTTCCACTGGCGCAGAGAGCTGCTGTCGTGACAGCGGCACGTACTCATCTGGCAGGGGTAAGGAAAAGAAGAAGGTAGATCCCTTACCGATTTCACTCTCAACCCAGATCCGCCCATCGTGCATCTCCAGAAACCGTTTGCAAATGGCAAGCCCCAGGCCAGCCCCCTGATGGGCGCGCTGCAGTGAAAGATCAACCTGATAAAACTCATCGAAAATATATGGAAGCTTGTCGGCGGGTATGCCTTGTCCTGTATCGTGCACACTGACTATCACTTCACAGCCATCAACGGAGGCCTCGACCCGCACACTCCCTTCAGCAGTAAAGCGATAGGCATTGTTCAGTAGATTCAAGAGTACCTGGCGAATACGCGTGCGATCCAGCGATAGGAGTGGTATTTCCTTGGTTGGACCTACCTCTAGCACAATTGGTGATCCAAGAAACAGCTCTTGTATCATCGCAGTCGTGCTTTGAATCAACTCGCTTAAGTCTGTCGGTTCCTTGTTTACGGTGAATCCTGCCATCTCAAAATGAGACAGTACCAGAATGTCATCAATCATTTCAAGCAGATATCGGCTGCTTTGATAGATGTGCGAAATATCGCGTCGCAGCCTTACGGGCCAAACCATATCACCATAGACTTCTGGTGAAAGATACATGATCTCGCTAAATCCAAGGATCAGGCTGAGAGGGGTTCGTAGTTCGTGGCTCACGTTGGCGGCGAACTGCTCTTTGGCTCGTTGAGCCACCTCTGCCTGTTTGCGTGCTTCGATGAGTTCCTGTTCTGTCCGGCGCAGCAAGGCGTTTGCCAATTCTGACGACTGCAGAATACGGCTCAATTCCGCACGATTGTTGCGTGCTTCATGCAGAAGCTGGTCGGCACGCTGTTGAGTATGCCAGGCCCAATCTATAGCCGTGTAGAATGTGCGCGCCACCAGCCATGCCATGACTGAGGTCACAACTAAGGTCGCTGCGAGAGCCGCGGACGGATATACCTCGTCTCGTATCGGCCTAAGCCAGAAGACCATAGCGGCTATCAGCACGCTAGAGAGTAGCTCATTGCCAGGGGCCAACAGCGCTGCAGCAAAGATGAGTAAAATGCTCAAAAAGGGTAACCATGGTGTGGCAAAGTGCCAATTCGCGATGAGAGCTATTGCGGCCAGACCCCAGATCAAGAGCAACCGCGCCAATCGTGGTCGCCTGGGGACTAACCGGAATACAGCTATACCGGTACCAGTAGCCGCCAACGATAGGGCACAGATTCGAAACGGAATAGGCTCCAAAGGTAGGGTCATCCACGCCCCGATGCTGCCCACTGCGATTGTTAGCAAGGCCAACCGGACGGTCAGTTGGTTCCGTAAATCCTCTATATTGGTATGTTCGTCTTCAAAGGGAAATGGGTTGACGAGAGACTTGAGCAAGTTAGTCCTCTCCCTTCGCACTCATGTCCTGCATCCAAACTGAGACGGGCATCGTTGGGGCTTTGGGCAGGGCGACCAGGCTCCTTTGCAATAGATAGAGCCGCTTGAGTATTCGTTACCAATACGGGGTCACTATCATAGTCTGGGGTGGGAAACCCTGTCAATGGAAATGCAGGTCCTAGATGGCAGCACTTGGGTTTCTCTAGGTGTGGGGCACTGCTCGCTATCATGTTTCAACAACTTGAATTAGAGCTACCACCCCCTGACTGATCCCATACTTGGAATTCCTGCAGCAGATTAACTCGGATTGACAAGGGATCAGCGCTTGACTATACTTTGCCAAGCTTTTGCTTCCCAGGCCTTCACTTTCAATAGTGAACAAATTAAAGAGACTACGAAAGCCGCTGGCTTTCTGAACGTCTACCCCGAGGCTAGAATCCAAAGTAGCCTCCTGACTAGTTGTCTTATCTTGCCCTGTGTCTCATTTAGCCCTTACGAGGAGAGGAACCATGTACCCGCACTACGCACCCCTCAACCGGCGACGCTTTTTACAACTCGCTGCCCTGTTGGGCGGCGGCGCACTCGCCGCCGCCTGTGCGCCCGCCGCAGCGCCCGCTGCACCTGCGGCGACGGCTGAACCAAGCGCACCACCGGCTCTCGCCTTTGAGATCCCCGACAGCGGCGCACCTATCCTATCCGATGCAGTGACCCTGCGTTGGACCGAGAGCAGCCAGTTCAGCCGGGCCTTTATGCCACAGTTCTTTGAGGTTTACCAGCAGAAATACCCCAACATCACCGTTCAGTTCGATAACTTGCCCGACACCGAACTGGCGACCGTCCTCCAACTCGCCTTCCAAAGCGGCAGCGTTCCTGATGTCTTTCGCTTGCTGCCTGATATCATCGAAGGCGCCCAGGCTGTAGCACAAGGACTCGTACAGCCGTTGGATGAAGTGATTCCTAACTTTGAGGCATGGAAAGCGGCTTTCCCTCCCGGCTCGTTCACCGAAGGCGTCAATGTCTTTAACGGCAAGACCTATACCTTCCCCATGTTAGGCCGCTTCTCACAGGTACTGCAATATAACCGAGGCTATATGGAGGCTGCAGGCTACGACCCTGCAACGACACCGCTGACTTGGGACAGTTTCCGCGATGCGGCCAGAAAAATCACCGAGGCCGGGGCAGGGGCTTACTTTGGCCTGGCCATCGGCGGGTCGGACATCGGGCGGTGGTCGTCGTTTATCAACAACTTTGCGATGCTGGCCGGTGCATCCGGTGGGGAGTTCAACTATCTAACCGGAGACTACAACTATAGCAGTGAGCCGTATCTTGCCGCAATTGAACTGCTGTTGGCACTCAAGGCGGACGGCGTCATTGTGCCGGGGGCTGTTTCGATCAACAGTGACCAGGCCCGCGCCATGATGCCTCAAGGCCAAGCGGGCATGATCATCAATGAGACCGGGATCGTGCCCTTCTGGATTGCGGAGAGTCCAGATTTTGATTTTGATATTGGTCGTATCCCAGCCCCTGATGCTGAACCGGCAGGATACATCTATTCTGGACCTCCGGGCGGTTTCTACTGGCTATCAGCCACCAGTGAGCACCCAGAGGTTGCGGGCGACATCTTCGCCTTCATCGGCAGCGAAGAGGGGCAGCAAACGTGGCAGCGCGTGGGTGGTGGGGCGCTGCCGGTGATTTTCCCCTCGGCCAACCAGGTGGAGTCGCTCGATGACCGGCTGCGCCGCGGCTACAGCATTTTCGACGAGACCATGCGCATCGGCCCAGATCCGGCAGTTCGCAACCCCGATGCTTCGCTGGTGCGTCAGGAAATGCGCCCGCTGCAGCCCAACTTCGGCACCTTGATCCAGGGGATCTTCACGGAACAGGTGGATGACCCGCAGGCCGCCATGCAGGACCTACAGGACCGCGCCAACGCCGAGCTGGATCGCGCCATCGAAGCTGCGGTCGCCAAGGGCGCGCAGGTTTCGCGTGACGATTGGGTGTTCCCCAACTGGGATCCAAGTACGAACTATACGCAGGACGATTACGCAGCGCTGTAAACCTGTGACGATCTTTATTGGTGTTGAGCCATGTCTTGATGGATACTGGCTCAACACCGGTAAACTCTGCTATCAAGGACTCGAACTACGATGTCTTCTAATCTTGTCGGAGTATCGCCCCCGACCATTTCGCACGCGCGCCAGGTGTCATGGCGCAACCGTATCTGGCAGGCGCGCTGGTGCTATCTCTATATGCTGCCCACGCTCGTGCTGGCCACCTTCTTTACCTTTTACCCGATCGTGGCTTCGTGGTATATCGCCTTGCTGGACTGGTCAGGCTTTACCCAACAGCGCACCTTTGTTGGGCTAGCCAACTTTACGGAGTTGGTCAACGACCCCTTCTTCTGGGGCGCTTTTGGGCGCTCGTTTCTGTTTATGATCGTGACGGTTCCGATTCGTCTGTCGCTGGCGTTGATTGTTGCCGTTTTGCTCAACCATGCTGCGCTGAAACTTGCGCCGGTTTTTCGAACGCTGTTCTTTATCCCTGTTGTGACCACGACTGCTATCGTGGGCATTGTGATGACCTTTGTGCTCAGCCCACTAGGGGGACCGGTCAACCGGATATTGGTCATGCTCAGCATGGTCGAACGTCCCATCGACTTTTTGGGGAATCCAGATAGTGCGCTGTGGACGGTGATGGCAGTCAGTGTCTGGAAGTTCTTCGGCATCAGCCTGATCTACTGGTTGGCTGCGCTCCAAGTGATCCCCACAGAGCTATACGAGGCGGGCAAACTAGACGGGGCTGGATGGTGGGGGCTGCTGCGCCACATCACGCTGCCGTTGATTGTTCCCTTTGCTGTGATCATCATCTTGATTACGGCTGTCAATACGCTGCGCGTCTTTGACCTGGTGCAGACAATGACTGCGGGCGGGCCCTACTTTGCCAGCGAGGTCGTCGAAATCTACATCTATCGCAACGCCTTTAGTATGCAGGGAGGAATTCCCCGGTTAGGCTATGCTTCAGCGGCGGGCACCTTTTTTGGCGTGGCGGTTATGTTGTTGGCGTTAGGCCAGGCCTGGGCCATCCGGCAGATGCGTGCTGTCCGTCAAGACTTAAGTGTGGGAGGAGGGTAAGCCTATGCGCGCCGAACCCCTAGCCACACAGACGACGCAGCCTACATTGGGACAGCGTCCTGTGCGGCGTTGGCTGCGCGGCGACCGGCTCTATGCCGTAATTGTCAGCCTGCTCTTGACCCCGATCTGCATCCTCTGGATCTACCCCTTTCTCTGGCTGGTCTCGGCGGCGTTCAAGACCAACCAAGAGATCTTCGCTGGACTGAACCTCATCCCTGCGAGGCTGCACTGGGAGAACTTTAGCCGTGCCTGGATCCAAGCCAACATCGGGACCTACTTTACCAATACGGTGATCATCACGCTGACCACGGTGACGATCGTCGTGGTGACGACCAGCATGATGGGATATGTCATGGGCCGCTACACCTTTCCGGGTAAGCAGGTCATCATGGCGCTCTTTTTGGCCACCCTGTTTGTGCCTGAAGGCTATACCATCATTCCGCTGTTCGACATTGTCAACCGCTTGGGGCTGAACAACTCGCTCCTGGGCGTGATTTTGGCCGAAAGCGGCGCAGTGCATATCATCTTTATTCTGCTCTTTGCCGGGTACTTTGCCCAACTGCCGCGTGAGTTGGAGGAAGCGGCCATCGTGGATGGGGCCGGGTTCAACCGCATCTTTGTCCAGGTGATGCTGCCCCTGGCCCAGCCTGTGATCGCTACCACGATCATTTTGCAGTTTATGGCCAGTTGGAATAGCTTCTTCCTGCCCCTGGTGCTTACGCTCTCGCGCCCCGAACTGCGTACATTGGGTGTGGGCATGTTCGCCTTCCAAGGCGAGTATTTCTCCGACTGGGCAGGGATGGCCGCAGCAGCGACCATCAGCCTGTTCCCCATCATCGTCGTCTTCTTGCTCCTCCAGCGTTACTTTGTCGAGGGGTTGGCCGGAGCGATTAAGCAGTAGCGCCGATGTGGGCTGCGCGGTTTCTCGATGCTTTGTCTTCTTTCATCCGTTCACGCTGCCGAACCACACTAGATGGGTACTGCCATGACACGCCCTAAGCGTCCCAACCTGCTCTATATTTTTGCCGATCAGATGCGCGGCATGGACATGGGCTGCGCCGGAAATGCCCAGGTGCAGACGCCTAACCTGGACCGGCTGGCTGGCGAGGGATTGCACATGCGCCATGCCTACGCCAATACGCCGGTCTGCACTGCCAGCCGCGCCATGCTATTGACGGGGCTGTATCCGACTGCCAACCGCGTGGTGGCCAATGACCTGCCGCTGCCTACCGAACTGCCCAGTTTGGGCCATTTCTTTGCACAATCAGGTTACCGCACTGGTTACATCGGGAAGTGGCATCTGGATGGGGTGCCGCGCGACCGCTGGACGCCACCCGGGCCGCGTCGCCACGGCTTTGAGTATTGGGCTGCTTACAATTGCTCGCATGACTACTACCGTGCTGAGAAGTACTACCGCGACCTGCCTGTGCCGATCCGCATCGACGGCTATGAGCCGGAGGTGCAGACCAACCTGGCGTTGGACTTTCTGGCTACGGCAGATGAGCGGCCTTTTTGTCTGCTGCTCT
>CAZYQJ010000269.1:0-7057 GCA_964649925.1 uncultured Litorilinea sp. | reverse complement strand
GCTGCGGTCTGGGTCGTTCGTGCCAGCACAGCGGAACACAGCCGCAGCCATTGGTCAAGCTCCTGGCGCGCCGCGGCAAACTGAACGCGGATCGAGTGCCGCTCTGCCGAAGACAGTTCAGCGTTTGGCATCAGATGCTGCACATAATAGCGATACCCCGCATCGGTGGGAACCCGGCCCGCGCTGGTGTGCGGGTGGGTCAGCAGCCCTTCCCGCTCCAGTGCAGCCAGATCGTTGCGAATCGTCGCCGGGCTGATCCCCAAATCATAGCGCTGTGCAATGACGTTGCTCCCCACAGGCTGCACCGACTGCACATATTCCTGCACCACAATTTGTAACAGCTTTGCCTGACGTTCGCTCAGATTCACTCCCTCTAGGTTCATCAATATTACTCCCATCCGACGCGCAACCTAACCCCTTGCGCGATCGGCTGCGGTCAATACGCGTTCCGATTCGTCCCCAAGATCCACTGGGCCACCGTCCGGATCAAAATCTTGATATCAAGCGCCAGCGACCAGTTCTCGATATACCACAGGTCATACTTCGTGCGCTCGATGATCGACGTGTCGCCGCGCAGCCCATTCACCTGCGCCCAGCCAGTGATCCCGGCCTTCTCACGGTGGCGGTCCATATAGCGTGGAATGCTCTGACGGAACTGCTCGACATAGACCGGGCGCTCTGGTCGCGGCCCCACCAGGCTCATATCGCCGACCAATACGTTGATCAGTTGCGGCAGTTCATCCAAATTGAAGCGCCGCATGATGCTGCCCAGTTTGGTGCGCCGCGGGTCGTCGGGGCGCGTCCAGCCAGGCCCCTCCGCCTCGGCATCCACCCGCATGGATCGAAACTTAATCATCTTAAAGGGCACTGCATCCAGCCCCATGCGCTCCTGAATATAAAAGACCGGGCCGGGGCTGTCCAGTTTGACAAGCAGCGCCGTCAAGAGCAAAAACGGGCTGGCGATCACCAGCGCGATGGCGCTGAACACAATATCCATGCTGCGTTTGAGCGTCAGCCGCCAGCCCTGCAGCGCCACATCGCGGATCGTCAGCAGCGGCAGCCCGCCGAGATCGCCAATGCCCACCTCGCTCGCCATGATCTGGAAGACATCCGGGAAGACGCGGATGCCTACCTTCTCACGCTCGCACAGGCTGATGATCCCCACCAGTTCCTGATGGCTGCTTTCGGGCAGGCCGATGATCACCTCGTCGATGTTGTACCGCTCGATGATCCACGGGATATCGACCAGCGTCCCCAGCACGGGCACGCCCATCACCTTTTGCGTGCGGTCGCGCTTGCCGCTGTCCACAAAACCGATCATGTGATAGCCGAGTTTGCGGTTGAGCGCGATCTTCTGCATCAACATCTGGCCGACTTCACCCGTGCCGACGATGATCACGCGGTCGTCGCCCACCCCCATCGCCTGTGCCTGCCACTGGATCTGGGCATGCAGCGTGCGCGCCAGCGTCAGCAGCGCGATGTTGATCGCCGCCGCATAGACGATCAGCGACCGGTGATAGGGAAAGTCCGGCATCCCCAGCGTCAGGATCGCCACGGTGATCAGTGTGGACGAAATGTTGTGCAGGATGATCTTAAAGAACTCATCCAGATGGCTCACCGGGCGGCGGCGCTGATACATGTGCTGGGTGAAGAAGATGCCCATCAGCACCAGCGAATAGACCGTAGGCAGCGGCCAGAACTCCAGGAACGGCCCGATCTCCACCTCCGGGTTGGCAGCCAAGATCGCATGTGACAGGTAGAACGAAAGCCAGGTCACACCAGAATCAATCGCCAGCAGCGCCAGCATAAACGCAAACTGGGCGCGCTTCATCAGCACAGGCCGGTGCGCCCGCCGCGCTCGATACTCGGGGTAACTGGTTGTTTCGCTTAGACTCTGCTGCATCACATCTTGCGGCGACATTCGCTTGGCCGTCCCTATTGGGCCGTCCGCCCTTGTCCGGCGGGCTTCATGACCTCCGGCAGCGCGGCACTTGTTTTAGGGTCATTGCGATAAGGGGGATCGTTCCGGTCCGAACAGAACGACCACAGGTAGCGCGCCACGCTGATGCCTCCCTTGACCGCGATCCCCAATGCAATCGCCCGATCCATCCACCGTGCCGTCCCAGTGCGGTAATGTTTCTGATAGAAAAGCCACATCGCCTCATGAAAGTCGACCCGGCTCTTGCCGCTCTGGCTGCTGGATGCCTCCTTCACATGGGTGATCTCGACCTGGCCGTTATACCAGATCTCCCACCCCGCTTCCTTGATGCGCTTGGCCCAGTCCAGGTCTTCGCCGTACATAAAAAAGCGTTCGTCCAGCAACCCGGCCTGGACAATGGCCTCGCGGCGCAACAGCATAAACGCGCCCACCACGGAATCCACCGGATGGACAGCGTCTTCGGGCAGATATTCCAGGTTGTATGCATTGAACCGGCGGCTTTTCGGGAACAACCGGCTCAACCCTATCATCCGGTAAAAACTGACCTGCGGCGTCGGGAAACTACGGCGGCAGGCCCGGTCCAGCGATCCGTCAGGTCGGCGCACGCGCGGCCCAGCCACCCCCACCGCGGGCCGATCCTCCATAAAGCGCACCATCGCATCCAGCGTCGTGGGCGGCACAACGGTATCCGGGTTCAGCAAAAGCACATAACGCGGTAAAGCCGACGCACCATCGCCTGGCTCGTCGGCGCCAAACCCATACCTACGCAACGCCTGATTGTTACCCGCGGGATACCCCACGTTGACCCGGTTGAGGATCAGTTGGGCCTCTGGAAACTCAGCCTGCACCATCTCGACGCTGCCATCTGTGCTGGCGTTATCCACCACACACACCTGATAGCGCAAGTCTGTCTCGGCGGCAAAAACCGAGCGCAGGCAGTTCCGCAATAGCTGGACCGTATTGTAACTCAGAATAACAATGGCAAGGTCCAAATTGCCTTCTGTCTCCAACGGGCGTTCGATGGGCACCGCCACACTCCGGGGTCCATTCATCCATAAGCTCCATAGCCATACGCCCGCGGCGTAGACTGAGGGCAGAAAGACCCTCAAAATTGTAGCACAACCGAGCGACCACGGTCAAAGTATCGGGCGATCCAGCCCTGGTACAGCCAGGGGGGACGGGCGCACCCTGGCAGGACGCTGGCGCAAGCACCGCCCAAATAATGCTATAATCAAATCCGTTTAGCTGTGCGCTGTATTTTGGATAACGTATGCGGTTCGCCAATTGTTCTACTCGTTCACCGTTCTCACCATACCGCCTATGGCAAAACAGCTCTTGATTGTCGATGACGATAGCCTTATGCGCCGCAGCCTGGCCGTGACCCTGGACCAGGCAGGGTATGCCACGCGCACCGCAGCCAGCGCCGCCGACGCGCTGCAAGCCGTACGCCAACAGCCCCCCGACCTGGTGCTCCTCGACATCGGCCTGACCGATATGGATGGGCTGGAGACGCTGCGCAATTTGCGTCAAGTGGCCCCCCACCTGCCCGTCATCTTTGTGACCGCGCGCCGCCGCGAGCTGGATGAGATCGTCGGGCTGGAGTTGGGCGCAGACGACTACATCACCAAACCCTTTGATATGGATGTGCTGCTGGCGCATGTGCGGGCCGTCCTGCGCCGCGCCGCGCCGCCCGACACCGATCCCAGCCCCGGCCCCTTCACGGTCGGCGGCCTTTCCATCGATCCGGCAGGCCGCGTCGTGACTGTCGGTGGCAGCCCCGTGGAACTGGCCCCGCGCGAGTTTGACCTGCTCCTCTTTCTTGCCCAACACGCCGGGCGCGTCCTCAACAACGATGACCTCTTGGCGCAGGTCTGGGGGCCGGAGTGGATCGGCGAAAGCCAGACACTCTACGTACACATCCGCTGGCTGCGCGAAAAGATCGAGAACGACCCGGCCCACCCCCAACGCATCATCACCGTGCGCGGGGTCGGTTATAAACTCATGGCGGTTTAGCCGCTGGGGAGCTTGGCATGTTTCAGAGCCTCAAGACCCGTCTTGCCCTGAGCCATGCCCTGCCGGTGCTGCTCTTTGTGGCGCTGCTAGGCATGATCCTGCTCTATCAGTTGGAACGCGTCTATTTCCTGGACAACCTGGCCGTCGAACTGACCGCCCAGGGCGCGATCGTCTCCTCCTTCCTGCGCGACGACCCCTTCCTCTGGCGCGACCCCGAACGCGCCCAGTTCGTGCTGGACCAACTCCAGGAACGCGTCAGCGCGCAACTGATGCTGGTCAACGCCTCCGGGCAGGTCATCGCCACCGCCTGGTTTAACAACCCCCTCACCATCGGCGCTGTGGTAGACAGCCCGGTCGTCGAAGCCGCGCTGAACGGAGAAGCGAACTGGGCTGTGGGCTACGATGCCCGGCTCGATGACCGGGTGGTGGATGTCGCCGTCCCCGTATCAGTCCTGCCAGGGCGCATCGCCGGTGCCGTTCGCCTCTCGCACAGCCTGGATGAGATTCAACGCCGGGTTGCGCCGCTGCGTGCGCTGGTCTTGGCGACCCTGAGCGCAGGGGCCGGTCTTTCGATGATCCTGGGCTGGGTGCTGGCGCAATCGCTGGCCGCCCCCCTGCAGCGGCTGGCCGTCGCCGTCAGCGGCTTCACCCCGACCACGCCACATCAACCTGTCCCCGAAACAGGCCCCAGCGAAGTTCGCACGCTGGCCCGCGCCTTCAACCGCCTGAGCGCCCGTCTGGTTGAACTGGAACGATCTCGCATGTTGCTTCTCAGCGGTATCGTCCATGAGTTGGGACGGCCCCTGGGGTCAATTAAAGCCGCTGCACAGACGATCCGCAACACCCGTGACCCTGCCGTGGCGGTCGACCTGGCCTCCGGCATCGACCTCCAGGTCAATCAGCTTCGCCTCCAGGTCGAAGACCTAGCCCTGCTGGGCGAAATGGAACTGCACGAACCCAGCCTCGACTTTGAACCAATGGATGTGGCCGCGCTGATCGAAACGCAGTGCCGCTACTTCGCCGCCACAGCTGCCGATAAAGAAATCACGCTGGCATGCCAGCCCGCCCTCGACCTGCTGCTGATCCAGGCCGACCCCAAGCGCGTCAGCCAGATCATGGGCAATCTGCTGCACAACGCCCTCAAATACACCCCGTCCGGCGGCCAGGTCACGGTCGCGGCCACGATGCTGCCCGCCGAAGATGGGCGCGGCCCGGATGTCCGCATCGATGTGACCGACACGGGCCCCGGCATCGCGGCCAGCGAACAGGATCGCATCTTCGAACTCTTTTACCGCAGCCCGGCCCAACGCCGCATCCATCAAGGGGTGGGCATTGGCCTGGCACTGGCACGCCAACTGGCGCAGCAGCATGGCGGCAACCTCTCGGTCACCAGCGAGCAAGGGAGCGGGTCTACCTTTACGCTGCGTCTACCCGTACAGCCCCCGGCCCTGCCGACCCCCAACGCATGATCCAGATCAGCCTGCTGACCTTCAACACCTTTGGCATCCATAATTGGGACACCTACTTCCGGCTGAACGCACTGATCCGGGAGCTAAACCGGCTTGAGCCGGACATCATCTGTCTCCAGGAAATCCACCAACATCTCTTTCGGCAGATGATCACGGCACGCATGCCCGCCTATCCGGCGGCCATCTTTGAACCGATGCGCTATCGGCCCAAGGGCGGGCTGCTCACCCTCGCCAAGGCCCCCATTACCGCAACTCGTTTCCACCCCTATCAAGCACAAGGACGCTGGGCCTCGCCCAACATCCTCGACCGCCTGCTGCGCAAGGGGATGCTATGCACCCACCATGAGCACGCAGACCTGCGTTTGATTGTGGTCAACACCCACCTGATCGCCAACTATGCCGCCGACTATGCCCAAGGCAGCCCCGCGGCAACCCTTCAGGCGGCCCAACTGCGCCAACTGGCTGAAGTCGTCCACGACCTACCGCGCGACAGGCTGATCCTGGTGATGGGCGACTTCAACATCCCGCGCCATTCATGGCTCTATGAAGAATTCCTCGAACACAGCGGCCTGGAAGACACCCTCAGCGGCGACACACGGCCCACCTACCGCCCGCTGCCTGGCGTCCCGCTGCGCTATGCGCTGCCGATTGACTTTGTCTTTGTGCGTCGCCCCGCTGCGCCCGCGCTCGAAATTGCCAGTACCCTGACCCTGGACACACCACTCCCTCTCATCGGCGGTTATGTCAATTATCTCTCCGACCATCTTGGCATCCTCACCACCGTGACATGGCCCCACGCTTGACATTCATAAACCATTCTTAAGGTTTTCATATACTTCTCTTACAGACGCAGAACTTCTTCTGTTCTAGACTGAAGATAATGCGACCATATACCCGTTATCAGCAGCCACACCGGCAAAGACACAGTCTTGTAGACGATTGGCTGCCATGGCTATTAGGAGAAGGCTAATGAACACAAGAAAACTGATTGTCCTAAGCGTTGCTGTGCTATTGGTGGCGCTGCTTGTGGGGATCGGTTTTGTCAACTGGGCGGAACCGGCCACCTCTTGGGCCTTACCCCAGCAACAAACCCAGCAGGGGCAGCAGTTGGCAAGCAGCGTGCCCGCCGCGGCGAGCCAAGAGGAAATTGCAGGGATTATACCAAGCCAGGAGGTGCTTTCCAGCCTCTATGAGCAGATTGCGCCGTCCGTGGTCAACATCCAGGTCACGGTACAGCCAAGCGTGACTGACATGCCCTTCGGCTTTCCCTTTGGCATCCCGGAAGATCAAATCCCCCCACAACGGGGCCAGGGGAGCGGCTTTGTCTATGACAGCGAAGGACATATTGTGACCAACAACCACGTCGTCGAAAACGCCACCGACATTACCGTCTACTTCTACAATGGCATGTGGGCGGAAGCCGAGTTGGTCTCGACCGACCCGCAATCTGACCTGGCTGTGTTGCAGGTGACCCCACCGGAAGGGGTGACGTTGCAGCCGCTGCCGCTCGCCGGGCCGGACTCGCTCCAAGTCGGCTACTACGTGATCGCGGTCGGCAGCCCCTTTGGGCTGAGCGAAACTATGACCACTGGCATCGTCAGCGCGCTGGGCCGCAGTTTCCCCATCGGTGACCCAA
>CAZYQJ010000268.1:5696-7132 GCA_964649925.1 uncultured Litorilinea sp. | reverse complement strand
TTGTGGATGATCAGCGGCTCTCCGATCAGGTCGCGCACCGTAAAGCGCGGGTTCAGCGAGCTAAACGGATCCTGGAAGATCATGCGCATCTCACGGCGCAGCGGCTTCATCTCATCCAGGCTGATCTTGGCAACGTCCACACGGCTGCCATCGGGCCGCGTGTACCAGACTTCGCCGCCGGTCGGGTCATAGAGGCGCAGGATCGAGCGGCCTGTGGTGGTCTTGCCGCACCCGCTCTCCCCCACCAGCCCCAACACCTCCTGCTCACGCAGGAAGAAGCTGACGCCATCCACCGCCTTGATCTGGCCCATCGTACGCCGCAGAAACCCGCCGCGGATGGGGAAATACTGCTTTAAGCCTTTGACCTCCAGAATATTTGGATTCCGGGGCTGTTCATCTACCACATGTTCGTACTGCAAAGGAGTCGTTCTCCGTGTATCCATTAGACGATCGAATAGGGGTCGGCCGCATCGCGCAGCCCGTCGCCCAAGAAGTTAAAGCCCAGCACCGCCAGGATGATGAAAAAGACCGGGGCGGCGATCCACTGGTTGAAGCCCAGCGTCTGGAGCGTTTGCGCCTCGCGCATCATCGTGCCCCAACTGACCAGTGGTTCCTGGATGCCGATCCCCAAGAAGCTTAGAAAGCTCTCTGCCAAAATAATGGTGGGGATGGTCAGCGTCAGCACCACGATGATGTGGCTGAGCGTGTTGGGCAGCAGATGGATAAAGATGATGCGGTTGTCCGATGCCCCCATCTCCTTGGCGGCCAGCACAAAGTCCGTCTCCCGTAGGGCCAGCACCTTGCCGCGCACCTCGCGCGCCAGGAGCGTCCAACTGAGCAGGGCGAATATCCCCGACATGATGATAAAGACCGTGAACTGGTCCCAGTAGGATGGGATGACCGCGGCCAGCGACATCCACAACGGCAACTGCGGGAAGGACTGGACAAACTCGACAAAACGCTGGATCCAGTTATCCACCGCGCCGCCATAGTAGCCGGAGACCACGCCGACCACCGACCCGACGATGATGCTGATCACCGTGCCGAACATCGACATGGAGAGCGAAATGCGCCCGGCCAGGCAGGATCGGCTAAAGATATCGCGGCCAAAGCGGTCTGTGCCTAGCAGGAAAATCTTTGCGCCTTCATCCACCCCATAGAGATGGAGCGAGGTCGGGATCAGCCCAAAGAGCTTATATTCCCAACTATTCACAAAGAAGCGCACAAAGTATTTTTGCGTCGTGTCTTCCTCCCAACTGGAGGTCATATCAGGATTCAAAACTTGCTTGCGCCCATAGACAAAGGGGCGCAGATGGAAGTTGCCCTCGGCGTCGATAAAGTGCAGCCTACTCGGCGGCAGATAGCCCTCCTGCATGTTGAGTGACACCGGGTTATAGGGCGAGAAGAACGGGGCGAAGATCGCCATGACAAACAGG
>CAZYQJ010000268.1:0-5686 GCA_964649925.1 uncultured Litorilinea sp. | reverse complement strand
ATCCGGCTGCGACGAAAACGCCGCCACACCAGGTTAAAGTACGTTTCTGAACTCTCTTTACGCAGCCGCAGTTGACCGGAGACTGCATCTTGTTGAGGACGGGGCGCGGCCCCAATTGTTTCGGCTTGTCCTGCCATCACTCTTCTCCTGGTCTCTAGCCTAACCGGATGCGTGGATCCACCAACGCCAGCGCAATGTCGGCGATCAAATTGCCTGCGACCAGCAGCACCGCGTAGATAAACAAGAAACCGCCCGACACATAGATATCCTGCACCGCCAGCGAACTGTAGAACATGGGGGCCAACGACGGCATATTGAGCACAATCGCCGCCTCCAATTCCCCCTGGATCATGTACGGCAGCACCGTGCCCTGGTACATGATGATGGGATGCAGGGCGTTGGGCACGGCATGTTTATAGATGACCGACCCCTCAGTCAGCCCTTTGGAGCGCGCCGTGGTGACATACTGCGCGTTCAGCCCGTCCAGCAGGTTGCCGCGCATCACACGCATGTTGCGCGCAATGCCGCCAAACCCGGCGATCGCGATGACCGGCCAGGTGTACTTCAGAATGTCGACAAACTTCGCCCACGACATCCCCTGAAACGCATACTGCGGCGATGTAAAGCGATTCACGTAGGGGCTGCCCATCTCAATCACCAGGAAATAGACCACCACCAGGGCGATGAAAAAGCGGGGAACCGCGGTCGCCGTAAAGGCAAAGATTGTCGCCAGGTTGTCTCCTAGTTTGTACTGATGCGTTGCCGAATAGATCCCGATCACGATCCCCAACACGGTGGAGATCAGGTGTGCCGACAACGCCAAAAACAGCGTGCGCGGCAATCGTTCGGCGATCAGTTCTCCCACATCTTTTTTATAGGCAAACGAATAGCCAAACTCGCCGCGGGTGACAATCCCCTCAACCCAGCGTAAATACTGCTGCCAGATCGGTTTGTCCAGCCCGTAGAGCTTACGGTATTCGTCGGCAGCCCGTTCCGCGTCTTCCGGCGACATATTCCCCTGGGCCATCAGCGAATTTTGGTAGGCCGTCGCGAAGTCACCCGGCGGAAGCTGGATGATCAAAAACGACACAATGCTGATGCCGATCAACAGCGGGATGACGGACAGCACACGGCGCAAGATAAATGACAGCATAGGCACTCCGGCACAGGATCAGCCTGGGCGGTTAACCACAAACCGCCCAGGCGTCGATCTACTTTATCAGACAGGGATTGCGCCCCATCCGGCAGCGTAGCCGTTATTCTGCACTGACCACACAGACGTTCCCATCTGTGGCGTAGGCGCAGTCTTCATAGTAGGGCACGGACTCCGGATAGATCTCGCTCTGGCCGAGTGACCACTGGTCTTCAGGGGCCAGCCAGACCTGCTCCGGCAGGAAGTTGTTGAAGTCCCACTGATAGAGGAAGGCAGGCGTGCCAATGGGGATGTTCTTGAAGTACTTGTTCAGCATCAACCCATAGCGCCCCACCACCAGGCCGATGGAGTAGATGTTCTCGGTGTGGATGCGGTTGTAGTCAGACATGAGCTGCCGCGCCACCTCGGGGTCGTTCTCCAGGCAGAACTGGCTGACGATGTCGATCATCTCCAGCTCGAAGTCCTGGTATTCCTCCGGCTCGGTACCGGCGCGGTGCCACCCAAAAACGTCGTCCAGCGGCGCGATCTCCCGGCAGCGCACGTTGGGCGCGGCCCACGCCTGGCCCGGACGCCCAATCGCCAGCTCCCAGGTACCCGCACGGTTGTTCTCTGTGGCGACTGTGCCTGCGATGGTGCGGAAGTTGACCTTGATCCCGATCTCCTGCCAGAAGAGCACCAACGCCGGGCCGACTGCCTGGCCGACCGAGATGTCTTCACCGACCTCCAGCGACAACTCGACATTCTGCCCAGCCATCGGGCCTTCTGTCCAGTTCACGATCCCGTCGCCGTCGGTGTCTTCCAACCCGATCTCGGCCAGCAACGCCTTGGAGGTTTCAGGCGAGTACGGGTAGTAAACGACCGAATTGACGTCGAAGAACTGCGAACCAGGGAAGAGGCCGCCCGGCCACGCCCGGAAGAACGGGCCATTGGTCAGCGAACGCGCCAACCCATCCCGGTCGATGGCCTGCGTCAGGGCGCGGCGGAAACGAGCGTCAATCAGCAGGTCACGCACCGCACGGTCGCGATCCGTGGAGACGCCGAGATACTTGGACTGGTTGACCTCGACGTTGAAGCCCAACGTTTCCGGCCCCCACTCAACGCGGAACGGCGCATTGGGGTCTTGTGCCTGGCGCACGGTCTCATCCATCGTCTCCACGTTCTCGACGTTGGAATGGTCCGCGGTTCCGGCAATGGTGTTCAGCGTGCGTGTCGCGCCGGTGCGCGAGTAGGTGAACTGCACCTCATCCAGATAGGGCAGTTGGCAGCCGTTCGAGTCCACCTTCCAGAAGTAGGGGTTGCGGCGCATGACCAGGAACTCGTCGGTCTGGTATTCGACCGGAACCCACGGCCCCAGGGTGACGACGGGCAGCGAGTTGGGCGGCAGCGCGTCCTTATAGCTCTGGTAGTCCGTCCCGCCATACTTGGGGTGGAAGGGCTTGAGAATGTGCGCCGGACCCGGCGAGAAGTTGAGGTTGGTGATGTTGTAGAGGAACTTCTCCGGTCGCGGCACGGGGAATGTCCACAACAGCGTGTAATCGTCAATTGCCTCCAGCGTGACCGGCTCGTCCTCGATGGTCCAGGTTGAGGAGGAAGTCCAGGTCGAAACGTTCGGGTCGTGGATGTTGTCTTCCCAGAGGAACATGATGTCCTCGGTGGTGAAGGGGACGCCATCCGACCACTTGATGCCCTCGATCAGGTGCATGGTCAGTTGCATCCCATCTTCCGACCATTCCCAACTCTTGGCAAGCTGCGGCAGCGGGGTCACGTCCTCGGTCAAGAACATCGGACCGGTCGCCATCGGTTCTTCCTGCACGATCGCTTCGATGCCAAACCAGCCCTGAATGGCCCCGGCTGCAAAGTTCCAGCCCTCCAGCGGCACAGCCCAAACCCCGCGCCAGACGCCGCCATACTCACCGACGCCGTCAGACATCATGTCGGACTTCCAGACAAACGGCTCGGCAGGCAGACGTTCTTCGATGGGGGGCAGTTCGCCCGCCTCGACCAATGCTGTCACCCATTCAGGTTCACAGTATTCGTCAAAGGCGCGATGTTCGATCATCTGATCGATGGCAAAGGTCACCGGCTCGCGGCTGCCTTCCAGTACCTGCCCCTCAGGGTATGGGATCGGCCCTTGCAGGGCGCCCTCCACATCCGCACCAGGGATGTCTTCGGCGACTTCCGCGGGCGCTGCGGCTTCCTCGCCCGCTTCGGCAGGGGCAGCAGGTTCAGCAGGCTGGGCCGGAGCCGCAGTTCCACAGGCGGCCAGCAGCACCATGGCGAAAATCACCAACAGGTGAATGATGTTACGCGTTCGTAGCATAGGGTATTCCCCCTTCTTTCCTCAAGAACTGCAATGGATAGGGAAACTAGCATCAGATTGCCGAGCAATGAGCGTCTTTGCGGTTGCCAGCATCAAACCTATGCGGCACAAACCTCCTTTCGAGATCCTGTCTCGGCAACTGCGCGACCTAGTAAAGCCAGCATGCAGCTTGCTGGCCCGGCTGGATCTCGCGCAGGATTGGCTCTTCCTCCCAGCAGACCTTCATGGCTTGTGGACAGCGATCAGCAAATGGACAGCCGCGGATCTGCTCCGACGGGCTGGGAACCATGCCCTTGATGGGAACCAGCGTCCCCGTCTTTTTCCCCAGAACCGGCACAGAACTGAGCAAGCCCTGGGTATAGGGGTGAAGCGGGTTATGAAACAGCCGCCGCGTGGGCGCATACTCGACCACTTTGCCCAAGTACATGACTGCCACATGGTCGGCCATCTGGGAAACCACACCGAGATTGTGGGTGATCAACATGATTGAGGACTTGAAATCGCTCTGGAGTGCGCGCATGAGGTCAAGGATTTGGGCCTGCACGGTCACATCCAGCGCCGTGGTGGGTTCATCAGCGATCAAAATCGAAGGGTTGCAGGAGAGCGCCATGGCGATCATCACCCGCTGGCGCATCCCGCCGCTCAGCTGGTGCGGGTAGGCATGCAGCCGTCGCTTTGGCTCGCTGATCTGCACCTTCTCCAACATGGTGAGCGCACGTTCCATGGCCTCGCGCTGGCCCACGCCCTGGTGCAGTTTGACGCTTTCGGCGATCTGCCTGCCCACGGTATAGAGCGGGTTGAGCGAGGTCATCGGCTCCTGGAAGATCATGGCGATCTCGTCGCCGCGGATGGAGCGCATCTGCGCGCCCGTAGGATCCAGCTTTGCCAGGTCAACGGGTGGCTTGCCGTCCTTGCGGTGCAGCAGGATTTCACCCTGCACAATGCGGCCCGGTGGATACCGGATCAGCCGCATGATCGACATGGCCGTCACACTCTTACCGCAGCCGCTTTCGCCTACGACACCCAGCGTCGATTGGCGATCCAGCGCTAAATTGACCCCGTTGACCGCCTTCACGATCCCGCGCTCCAAGAAGAAATAGGTGTGCAGGTTCTTGATCTCCAAGATAGGTGCACGCGCATCACGCGTGGGCGCGGTCGCGACGGCAGGGGTTGGGGACGAAGTAGGTTGGCTGGAAAGCATTATATCCTCACAAAAGGACGGATACGAGGTGCAAACAGAGAGAACACTCCACAACCGTGCGCAGCCGGTTGTATGCAAAAGGTTTTTACTTTTTTTAAGAACCGCTCGCGCACTGCCCGCGATGTGGGTTTTCTACACAGTAGTAGTTAAGGGATTTGGGGCCTTGGCGAACTCAGTTTTCCATACCTGCCCCTATTTGTCAAACAGACTCGCGGAGGAACACGGGGCAAAAAGTCACTTCTGACGCAGTAAACGGGAGGAATTGGCAAGGATCACCAAGTCGGGGATCGATTGCGCCACGGCAGCAAAGACGGGCGGCAGCCAGCCTAATGCAGCGGCGGTCAGACCCGCCAGGTTGTAGACCAGCGTGTAGCCGATGTTCGTCCGCACCACGCGCATCGTGCGCCGCGCAATGCGTATTGCGTCCGGGACAAGCGTCCAATCGTCGCGCAGCAGCACCACATGCGCGGCTTCGACGGCAATATCGCTGCCCGCTGCGCCCATCGCCATGCCCACGTCGGCCTGAGCCAGGGCGGGTGCATCGTTGACGCCATCGCCCACCATGACCACCGTCTTGCCCTGCGCCTGATACCGCTGCACAATCGCCAACTTGTCAGCGGGCAACAGTTCCGCCTGGTAATCGATGCCCAGCGGGTCGGCCAGCGCCGCCGCGGTGCGGGGGTTATCACCCGTCAGCAGTTCAACCCGTTCGATGCCCAGGTCGCGCAGCGCAGCCAACGCCGCCGGAACTTCCGGGCGAATGGTGTCCGTCGCCGCCAATACGCCTTGGGGCTGCCCGTCCACCGTGATATACAGCAGCGTCTTTCCAGCCCTCTCCAACGCCTGGACCGCGTCCGGCAGGCTTGCACCCTCGACAATGCGCCTGCTGCCCACTGCCACCGCTGCGCCGTTTACCTGGGCGCGCACGCCAAAACCGGGCAGCGCTTCAAAACGGCTCGGCGTGACGGTCGCCAGCCCGCGCGCTTGGCTGGCCTGGCGCACCGCTTCGGCC
>CAZYQJ010000267.1:0-7163 GCA_964649925.1 uncultured Litorilinea sp. | reverse complement strand
AGCAGCGCGGTGCTCCTACCCGCGCAGTATATCCATGTCGTCCAGATGGACCGTACGGCGCCCGCGGTAGACGGAGATGACCAGGGCCAGCCCGACCGCCACCTCTGCCGCCGCGACGGCAATGACAAAGATGGCAAAGACCTGCCCCTGCAACGACTCAACGGCGTTGCCATAGCGCCAAAAGGCAAGCAGGTTGATGTTGACCGCGTTGAGCATCAATTTGATGCCCATCAACGCAGCAATGGCGTTCCGCCGTGCCAGCGCCGTATACAGCCCTATACAAAACAGAAAGGCGGCAAGTACCAGATACCAGTTCAAAGGAACCATGCGTGCATCCTTTTAGCTTATTCTCTCGGGCGTCGTTTGGCCGCTTCAATCAAAATCGATCCCGCTCACGGGATATCCCTGCGAACTCAACGATCACGCGCCAGCATCAACGCACCGGCGAGCGCCACCAACAAGAGCAGCGCCATCAGTTCAAACGGGATCAAATAGGTGGTGACAAATAGCTGCCCCAACATGGCGATCAACGTCTGCCCGTCTGGCAGCGCCGTCCCAGCCTCCGGCCAGGCCACGTTGGTCAGGATGCCGCCCAATACCAGGAACAGCAAGACCGCGATGATCAGGGCCGTCAACATCTGGGTATTGGTTGGAGATGTCCCGCCAAACATCATGCCCCGCGTCAACATGATGGCGAATGTAATCAGCGTGGCGATGGCCCCCACATAGATCAGGACCTGGCTCACCGCCAGAAATTCCGCCTCCAGCAGCACATAAAGCCCGGCGACGCCAAAGAAGACCCCTACCAGCCCCAAGGCGTTGTGAAACAGGTTCGGCGCAAGCGCCACAACCAACGCCATGACGACCGTCAGCGCGGCCAGCGCCATAAAGATCAACTGCTGAATGGTTGGCAGCGGAAACGGCAGATTCTGCAATAGTTCAGGCATAGCGTTTCTACCCTTACTCAAACAGTGGCCCTAAGCAGGCAGTAATATAAAGCGGCCCCTCGTTTAGTCGCCCGACTGTGACGCGGGCTGCATCGTGCCGACCAGCGATGCTGGCTCAAAGGCGCGCTTGGTGCGCACCTGCTCGCGGCGGAAGTACCCGCCCAGCGTGCGCCCTAGCACGGCAATGGCGATCAGGTTCCCGGCAAAGATCGCGACATATTGAACCCATGTCGCTGTCGGAAGCTTGAGCGCGACCATTTGCCACAACACCAGCACCAGCACCATCGGGACCAGCACCTTCCACGCAAAGGCCATCATCTGGTCGATCCGCACGCGCGGGAAGGTTCCCTTGATCCACTGAACCGCCCAATAGATGAAGAACGCCTTGCCGAAGAAGTAGACCACCCCCAAAATGGGCACTTGATCCACAAACGGCCCCTGCCATCCGCCCAGGAACAACACCACTGCAATGGCCCCTAAGAAGAAGCTGTTGAGGAATTGCCCCAGGAAGAACATGGCGAACTTCATACCCGAATATTCAATGTGGAAACCGGCGATCAATTCCGACTCGGCCTCCAGCAGATCAAACGGGGTCTGTTCGGCCTCGGCCAGCGCGGCGATGAAGTAGATCAAAAAGATGCCGGGCATGATAAAGCCAATCCACCCCAGCCCCAGGTTCAGGCCGAAAATCTCCAGCCGCTGAAACTGGCTGATGCCGTTCATGCGCATGGTCCCCACCAGCAGCACAGGCCCCAACATCGCCAGCACCATCGGGATTTCATAGCTCATCAACTGAGCGACCACACGGAACCCGGAGAGCAGCGCATACTTGTTGTTGCTGCTCCACCCGGCCATCAGTGCGGCAAAGATGCCCACCGATCCCAGCGCCACCAGATACAACACGCCCACATTCAGATCCACGCCGATCAACCCATTGGCGAACGGGATCACCGCCACGGACATGATCACGCCAAAGACCGTCAGCAGCGGGGCCAGATTGTAGGCGATGATATCGGCCTCCGCCGGGCGAATATCTTCTTTGGTCAACAGTTTGGCGGCGTCGGCAATGCCCTGCCAGATGCCCCACGGCCCGGCCCGGTTCGGCCCCAGGCGATCCTGGAAACGGCCCAATGATTTGCGCGTAATGTGGATCAACACCAACGCCAACGCCGGTGCGCCACCGGCCAGCACCAGTGCGCCGACAAAAAAGGTAACCCCAATCGCCCAGGCTTCAGGCAACCCCAGGGTCATCAACCATCTGGTGAGGGCGGAACTCCAGTCCAGCATTCAATCCTCCAGTGTGTCACAGGCCCGATGGCGAGTTCTACTTATGCCTACTGCCACTCCAGCGCACCCTTGCGCCATTCCAACAACAGACCCACGATCAGGATGACGACAAAGGTCATCGTCGCCGCCACGCTAAACAGGCTCAACTGCTCGAAGGCCAGGGCAATGGGGAAGAGAAAGATCACTTCCACATCGAAGATCAAAAAGATCAAGCCGATCAGGTAATACTGGGCACGAAACTGCACCCAGGTATCGCCGATGGTTTCGATCCCACTCTCATAGGTGGAGGTTTTGATTGGGTCTGGCCTGCGCGGCCCCAACAGCATGCCTAATCCGACTGCTGCCACCGGCACGGTAAAGGCTAAGGCGCTGAGGATCAAGATAAATGCGTAGTTTTCCAGCATGTCTACATGCTCCTAGGGCAGTGCTGAGACCATCCCGGCGAGATGGCACACAAAAAAGACCAGTCAATATGGCAAAAGACGCCGGGCAAGAAGCGATATCCAAGGTTGTACCAGCCCAAGCGGCTGCGGATGGTGGTTCCTGCAGAAATGGCTGCGGGCGTGCCCGATAGCCCCGACCCCGTATTTGTGTAGAATGGAACAAATACCGGCGTATGCTAGCATAGCGACGCAGCAATCGGAAAATCGCGGGGCTTCAAAACACCAATCCGTTTCACACGCGCCGCTTGCAGCGATTGTAGCATACTGCACAAACTGTCGGCAAAGCTATCCTACCCTGGCAAACAGATTGTTCCGCGCGCGTACATGCTGTCAAACCAACCACTGTACCTTTTTTCACAATAGCCGCATCAATTGTTGACACGCCCATACGCTCGTGATAGACTGAACAAACAATTGAGGCGAAGCCTTGTTGATGTTTGCTAGAACAGACCCTTGTTCGCCTGTTGACTCAACACGCTGCTGGTGTTGAGTCAATCTATTCGTATTCACCAAGTGCTGCATAGCGCCCGCCGACCAGCCGATGTGGCAGACACCGCCCGCTTTCAGCATTTGGACTTACCGTCCATCACTCCATATCTCACGAAAGCAACGTTACGAAAGTACCGTTTGAGTAGAAGGAGAGAGGCTGAGACTGTGGTTATCGCGTATTTACCGCTCCTCATTCTTGTAGTCGTTGCCACCGGCTTTGCTGCCATCGCTCTAATCCTCCCCAGCCTGCTCGGCCCACGCCGGGACAACAAACAAAAACTTGAACCATACGAGTCCGGCATCATCCCATTCCACGATGCGCGCCGACCGTTTCCCGTTAAGTACTATTTGGTCGCCATGCTCTTCATCCTCTTTGACATCGAAGTCATCTTTCTTTACCCGTGGGCGGCCGTGATTCGCGAACTGCGCGATAATGCCTCTCTCATGCTGGCATTAGTGCCAATGGGGTTCTTCCTGTTGGTGCTGATTGTGGGGTTGGCCTACGAATGGAAGAAAGGTGCATTGGATTGGGAGCAAGGGTGACGCCATTCGGTGAAGCTGCGCTGTCTGGCCGTGTTGTAGGCCCGGCAGAGCGGCGCCGTTTGGGGACTATATGAAGACGCAATGGAGAGGAAGAGTCAGGAGCCACGCTTTGGCGTGCCCTTGACTCTTTGCTGTTTCTCTGCCCGGCAGCCGCCATCGACCGGCAGGGATTTCGTGCGCCCAACGATGCTTTGTTCGTATCCTAGAGGATAAATCATGGGTCTTGAAGAAAGATTGCCCGAAGGGGTTGTCACCACCACCCTGGAAAGCCTGGTCAACTGGGGCCGACAGAACAGTACCTGGCCGCTGCTCTTTGGCCTGGCCTGTTGCGCCATGGAGATGATCGCCGCCAGCACGTCCCGCCACGACATCGCCCGCTATGGTTCGGAATTGTTCCGCGCCAGCCCTCGCCAGGCCGACCTGATGATCGTCTCTGGCCGCGTTGCCAACAAGATGGCCCCCGTAATCAAGCGCGTCTACGACCAGATGCTCGAACCCAAGTGGGTCATCGCCATGGGCATCTGCGCCAGCGCGGGCGGCCCCTTCAACAACTACGCGATCATTCAAGGGGTAGATAAACTGATTCCCGTGGATGTCTATATCCCCGGTTGCCCGCCGCGGCCCGAAGCACTGCTCTCTGCGCTGGACAAACTGCGCGAAAAACAGAGCCGCGAGACCTTCCGCAGCCGCGAGTCAGCTGTGGTCGTCCCCGAAGATATCGAGTCTTTGGACAGCCTGCGCGTCAGGCAGAGAGCCTAGCCACACAGCGCAGCCCTCTGAGCGAGAACTGCGAGTAGGAGAAACTTATGCTGAACGTCTCTCCCCGATATCGTGAATATGAAGTCCTGCCCAACCTCAACGACATTGAGATCCCGGCATTGGCCCCCCTGCCCACCGGCGAGACCGAAGATACCCGCCGCATTGTCGAACGGTTTGGCGAGGATATCCTGGCTGCCGGAGAACACCTCGGCCAGCAGATCGTCTATGTCAAACCCGAACGGCTGGTCGAACTCGCGCAGTTTGTACACGACGACCCGGCCCTCGCCTATGAGGCCCTGATCGACGTAACCGCCATCGACCGGCTCAAGCTGCCCATCCCCAAAGGCGATGCGCGCTTCCATACCGTCTACCAGTTGCGTTCCTATAGCCGCAAACGTCACCTGATGATCCTCTGCCCGGCAGTGGGCAACGATACCCCCACCGTTCCCAGCCTGACCGGCGTCTATGCAGGGGCCAACTGGCCGGAACGCGAGGCATGGGATCTGTTGGGCGTCAAGTTCACCGACCACCCCTACCTGGAACGCATCTTGATGCCGCACAACTGGCCCTATCACCCGCTGCGCAAGGACATCCCGGTGGGTGGGGAAGAAGTCCCGTTTAGCCTGACTTGGGACGACCCTCAATTCGAGACCTTTGGGAAGCAGATCTTTCCTGCGGAAAGCATCCCTCCCAGCCTGCCCCCCGGCATGAGCCTGGAAAACATGGTCATCAATATGGGGCCGCACCACCCCAGCACCCACGGCGTGCTGCGCCTGGTCGTAGAGTTGGATGGTGAAACAGTCGTCAACGTCGCGCCCGATCTCGGCTATTTGCATAGCGGCTTTGAGAAGAGCGGCGAAAGCAAACGCTATAAGGACTTTGTCTATTATACCGACCGCATGGATTATCTGTCGGCCATGCTCAACAACACAGCGTATGTGTTGACTGTCGAAAAGCTGCTGGGGCTGGAAATCCCCGAACGTGCCCAGGTCATCCGCGTGATGGTGGGTGAATTGCAGCGTATCGCCTCGCACCTCTTCTGGCTGGGCACCCATGTGATGGACGTCTCCGGCACAGGCATGAGCATCATGATGTACGCCACGCGCGAGCGGGAACGCATCCTCGACCTCTTTGAGATGCTTTGCGGCGCACGCATCACCCTGAGCTACGTCCGCATCGGCGGGGTTTGGAAAGACCTCCCCCCGTCGTTTATCACCAACCTGCGTGAACTGCTGGCCGTTCTGCCCGGCTACTTTGACGAATACGAACGGATATTGACCGACAGCCCCATCTGGCGCGAACGTCTGGAGGGGATCGGCGTTCTCCGCCGCGAAGACGTCATCAACATGGGGTTGACAGGCGTGATGCTGCGCGGCAGCGGGGTCGATTGGGACCTGCGCCGGGATTCCCCCTACGGCGGTTATGAGAACTACGACTTTAAGGTTCCGGTTGAAACCGCAGGCGACAGTTTTGCACGCTATCTGGTGCGCATGGAAGAAATGCGCCAGAGTGCCCGTATCGTTCAACAAGCGCTGGACAACCTGCCCGATGGGCCGTACCGCACTGATGACCGCAAGGTATCATTGCCGCCGCGCGCCGAACTTGACGTGAGCATGGAAGCGCTGATTCACCACTTCAAACTGATGACCGAGGGGATGCGCGTGCCGCCGGGCATGGTCTACCACGGCATCGAGTCGAGCAAGGGGGAGAACGGCTACTTTATCTACAGCGACGGGTCGAGCGTGCCCTACCGGCTGCATATCCACGGCCCCTGCTTTAACAACCTCTTTGCCATCAACAAGATGAGCCAAGGAGGCATGCTTTCCGACGTCGTTACAAATATCGGCTCACTCGATATCGTGTTGGGCGATGTAGACCGATAGGATCAGGGCCAGCGATCAGAAGGGAACTCACTTGCGATGATGTTAAACGAGTCGATGCGCGCAGAAATACGCAAATGGATGGACCTCTATCCAGAGGGGCGACAGCGATCTGCCATCCTGCCTGCGCTTTATGTCATCCAGCGTGAATACGGCTACTGTCCGGTCGACGCCCAAAACGAACTGGCCGAGATGTTGGACCTGGAGCCGTCCGAGGTGGGGGCTGTCGTGGGCTTCTACAACATGCTGCACGACGAACCCAAGGGTGAATATCACATCGAAGTCTGCACCAACGTGCCCTGCATGTTGCGCGGCGGGTATCAATGTCTTCATCATTTTGAAGAAAAGCTGGGCATCCATCATGGCGAGCGCACTGCCGACGGCAAATATGCCCTCGACCATATGGAGTGCCTGGGGTCGTGCGCCACAGCGCCCATGGCGATGGTCACCAACCGCAAAACCGGCGAGATCCGCTATTTCGAAGACCTGGACTCCCCCGAAGATGTCCAGCAGGTGGTAGACCTTCTGGAGAGCGGCAAGGGCTTTGAGACCCTGGAGCGCTGGACGCCCGAAGGCGACCCCAATCACGAGGGCAAGGCTGCCGGGCCGTACCGATTCGGCGGCATGGATCAGAAGTTCCTGCTGGGCCAGATCGGCAAGGAAGACAGCCACACCCTCAAGGCTTACGAGGCCGCCGGGGGCTATGAAGCCGCCAAGCGTGTGCTGACCGAGATGCAGCCGGATGAGGTGATCGAACAGATCAAGGCGAGCGGCATCCGCGGGCGCGGCGGCGCAGGGTTCCCCACCGGCACGAA
>CAZYQJ010000266.1:0-7203 GCA_964649925.1 uncultured Litorilinea sp. | reverse complement strand
GGTAGCGCGCCACCAGAGGCGGATAGCGATTGATGGCCGCCCACGCCTGTTCCCTGTCGTCGACATCCAGCAGGAGTTTGGGCGCGGAGCGGCGGGCGCGGCGTGTCTGCCAGAGCCACCACTGCACCAATCCCGCATGGGCGCGCGGCTTGACGATGTGTACAATGTCGGGATGGCGTGCGGTCGTGCGCCGGATCAGCCGCGCCACCACAGCGGGGATGCCTCCATCCAGACGCATCTGCTCAATCTGGACGCCTTGTTCTGTGCTGTGCTGCCCGGCGGATGCAGGCGAATCCCACGGGGGGATCAGGATAGCGGCGCGATGGCCGCGGGCGACCAGTGCCTGGGCTAGCGGCAGCGTGCGCGCCCAGACGGTAGTCTTTTTTTCAAGACCAAACGGGGCGATATAGACAATCGAAAGCGGGCGCATACGCTTAACCGGTGGTGATGGCCTGCGGCCACTCAGGTAGGGCCTGGGTCAGCGCGGCCCAGGTCTGTTCTTCGGCGGCAGATGGGTAGTCGAGGTGGTAGCGTTCGACGAGCTGCGGCGCATACCAGCGGTAGATGACCACCAACGCCACCGCCTGGCCGATCCAGGTGGCCGGTTCCAGGTTGGGGGCCAGCGTGGTTTTTTCCAGCGCGGCGCGCTGGGATTCGCCCAAGTAGCTGTTGAGCCGTCGCGTGGCGGGTGGGCGGGCGATGCCGTTAAGACCAAGCATCATCTCGATGACGACGCCGCGCGCGGCGGCGATCTGTTCCACGGCCAGGAGGATCTCTCCGTGGGAGAGCCGGTCGGCCAGTTCTGCCAGGCATTCCCAGAAGCGTGTCAACAAGTGCTGAAGATGAACGGGGTCGGGCGGCTGCAGTGCGTCCGGCCATGTGTGCTGCGTCATGTGCTGGATTATAGCACAGCCTGCCGGTTATGGGCGGTGAATGAGCGGAATCTGAATGCAATGGGAGCCGGTTCACATGACCTGGGCCACTATCTGTTACAATAGAAGGAAACCGACAGGATAAGGAACCCTTCATGCGAAACAATGACCCATTTGCCGACCTGATCCGTTCGCTGGAGGATACACTCCAAGGTGAAGAGGATTGGGTTCCCCCCAATGAACCGCCGCGACCGAGGCGCAGCCCGCAGCCGGGTGGCTCGCGACGCTATCTTTGGTGGCTGATCCCCTTACTGCTCTTTATCTTCTTTAGCCGGATTATCAGCTTCTATACGGACTTTATGTGGTATCGAAGTCTGGAACTGGAGCAGGTCTTTACAACGCGGTTGTGGGCCAGCCTGGCGTTGTTTGCGGTAGGGGCCGGTTTGTTCTGGCTGTTTCTGGCGGCCAATATCTGGCTGGTACGCCGGTTGGAACCGTATGGGCTGGAGCGGACACCGCTGCAGATCACAGCGCAGGCGTTGGGCATCGACGTGGTCCCGTTGGTGTTGATCGCCGGTGCGATCATCGCCCTCTTTGTGGGGATGACGACGTCGACGACGTGGGAGACGGTGCTGCTCTATCTGAACCAAGAGCCGTACGGCATGGCCGATCCGCTCTTTGACCGCGATATCAGCTTCTTCTTGTTCACCCTGCCGGTCTGGCAAATCGTCAAGAACTGGTTGTTGTTTGTGCTGGTCGTTACTCTGGGCGCGACGGCGCTAGTCAGCGGGATCATGTGGCGCGGGTGGCGCACGCGTCGCCCTGTGCTGCTACACCTGGCGATCCTGGGCACGCTGATCCTGCTGGTGGTGGCGTGGCAGTATCGTATCGAGGCATACCAACTGGTGTACAGCACGCGCGGTGCGGTCTTTGGGGCTGGATATGCGGCGGCGCGTGCGCAACTGCCCGCGTTCAACATCCTCAGCATCGTCACGCTGATCACCGCGCTGTTGTTGATCGTCACGGCCATTGCGCGGCAGGCCTGGCGTGTGATGGCCGGGGTGATCGTGCTGTGGATTGCTGTGGCTTTCCTGGCCGGGAATGTCTTCCCTGGGCTGGTACAGCGTTTCCAGGTCAATCCGAACGAACTGGCGTTGGAAAGCCCGTATATCGAGTACAATATTCGCTTTACCCGCGCGGGCTATGACCTGGACAGCATCGAAGCGCGACCCTATGAGGTGACGAACGTCTTAGGGGCGGAGGGCATCCGCCAGGAATCCGAGACGGTCGCCAATGTGCGCTTGTGGGATTACCGCCCGCTGCGCCAGACCTATAACCAGGTACAGGCGTTGCGCCAGTATTACCAGTTCAACGATATCGACGTAGACCGCTATCAGCTGGACGACCAGGTGCGCCAGGTCATGATCGGCGCACGCGAGTTGGTGGGCGACCGGCTCAGCGACCAGGCGCAGACGTGGGTGAACCGCCGCCTGGTCTATACGCATGGCTATGGCGTGGCGGCTTCGCCGGTGGCAGAGGTGACGCCCAATGGGCTGCCGAATTTCTACCTGCAGGATATCCCGCCGCGGGGGGTGATCCCAATCACACAGCCGCAGATCTATTTCGGTGAACTCACCGACGGCTACGTTATCGGGCGCACCAACCAGCCGGAGTTCGACTACCCGCAGGGCGAGCAGAACGTCACCACGAGCTTTAGTGCGGACACGGGCATTGATATGACCTTTGGGGCGCGGCTGCTCTTTGCCATCCAGTTTGCCGATATCAACCTGCTGCTCAATCAGGACATCAACGCCGACAGTCAACTACTCTGGCGGCGCAACATTGTAGAACGCGTGCAGGAGGTTGCCCCCTTCTTGCGTTACGACCAAGACCCCTATATCGTGGTGGACGACTCAGGGGCGCTCCACTGGTTTATCGACGCCTATACGGTGAGCAACCGCTTCCCGTATAGCGAGCCGCTCAACACAATCAACTACATCCGCAACCCGGTGAAGGTGGTGATCAGCGCCTATGACGGCAGCATGCGCTTCTACTTGATGCAGCCGGATGAGCCGATTGCCGCCGCCTATGCGCGCATCTTCCCCTCGCTCTTTGTGCCAGCCGACCAGATGCCGGAAGACTTGCAGGCGCATATCCGCTATCCGAACGATTTGTTCACGGTGCAATCGGAAGTCTACCGCACGTACCATATGACCAACGTGACGGAGTTCTATAACCGTGAAGACCTGTGGGCCTGGCCCGAGGAGATCTTTGACAACCAGTCTGTACGGATCGAACCCTATTATGTGTTGATGCAACTGCCGGACTCGGATGATCTGGAGTATGTGCAGATTATGCCGTTCACACCGGCCAACCGCGAGAACATGATCGCCTGGCTGGTGGCGCGCAGTGACCCGGATGTCTACGGGCAAAAGCTGGTCTACGAGTTCGGGCCGGAGACGCTATTTTTTGGCCCGAAGCAGGTCGAAGCACGCATTGACCAGGACCCGGAGATCAGCGCGCAGTTGAGTCTTTGGAACCAGCAGGGGTCCGGCGTGATTCGCGGCAACATGCTGGTGATCCCGCTGGCCGGGAGTCTGCTCTATGTTGAGCCACTCTATCTCCAATCGGCCACAGGGCAGATCCCGGAGCTACAGCGTGTGATTGTGGCGACCGGCAATCGGGTGGAGATGGCAGAAAATCTGGGCCTAGCCCTGGTCGAACTGCTGGGGCGAGATCTCCTGGACGATCCGACCATTGCCAGTCTAGCCACGTTTGGCGGCGAAGCCTCGGTTCCGGCCAGTACGGGTGCGGAAGGGGCTGCGCTGGCGCAGGGTGAAGACCTGCCGGTCGATGTGTTGGTGCAGCAGGCCAATGAGCAGTTTGCTGCGGCGCAGGCTGCCGCCCAGGCGGGCGACTGGGCTGGGTATGGCGCGGCCATCCAAGAGCTTCAGATCACCTTGGAGATGCTGGCAGAACGAACTGGCGTCGCGCTGCCGACACCTGTTCCCGAAGAGATATCTGCCCCGGCAGAGACGCCGCAGCCCGACGCGACGGCTGTGCCGGGTTCTTGATGCTGTGGCGGCGACGCTAACCGGCATCTTTTCGTCCACTGTGTTTTGTCCACGCGTAGGAGAATATCGCATGACCGACCCTCAATACCGTCTGATCCCCGTGACCGAGGCGCAGAATCGCACGTCCCGCCGCTGGGCTGCCCGCCTTGTATGGGCGATAGTTCTGGCTATCAGCCTGATCCTGGGCGCGCTCTATGGGCCTGTGCTTTGGAATCACGCGGACGCCACCGCGTCGCCGTCCGTCGCGCCTGCCAAGGTGGGGAACACAGCCTTCGACCTACAGGTCAATTCTTCACTGATTGAAGACCAGGAAGCGCTGGCCGATCTGTATGCACAGGTGGCCCCGTCAGTGGTCAACATTCAGGTGAGAACGCGCGGCCTGGACTTCGGAATCCCAGGCTTTGACCTGCCCGACGAGGAGGGGCCGCTGCAAGAGGCCCAGGGGTCGGGGTTCATCTATGACGACCAGGGCCACATTGTGACCAACAACCATGTGGTGGAAGATGCCGAAAGCGTGCTGATCATCTTTAGCAGCGGCTATTGGGCTGAGGCCGAGGTGGTGGCTGTGGACCCGCTGGCTGACCTGGCGGTCTTGCAGGTGACGCCGCCGGAGGGAATGGAGTGGCGGCCCTTGCCGCTCGCCGAGCCGGATTCGCTGCGCGTCGGCTATACCGTGATCGCCATCGGCAACCCTTTTGGGCTGGATGGCACGATGACTACGGGTATTGTCAGCGCCCTGGGCCGCGGCGTCCCTGTCGGCGAGGGCCTCACCAGCCGCTATACCCTGCCGGATGTGGTGCAGACCGATGCGGCCATCAACCCTGGGAACTCGGGCGGGCCGTTGATCGACCTGAGCGGGCGCGTGGTCGGCGTTAACTTTGCCATCCGCTCGCAGGTCCGCGCCAACGCCGGGGTGGGCTTTGCCATCCCTGTCTCGATCGTGCATCGGGTCGTCCCGGCGTTGATCGATCAGGGCCACTATGCCTATGCCTATCTGGGGGTGACCGGCTTCACGATCAGCGCGGAGACGGCTGAGATCCTGGGGCTGCCCAACAACCGCCTGGGCGTCTATGTGTCAGAGGTGCTTGCGGATGGCCCATCCGCCGATGCGGGCCTGATCGGCGGGACTGAATCGATCTTCGACGAAAATGGTGTGGAGTTTGCACGCGGGGGCGACGTGATCACCGCGATTGACGATCAGCCTGTGCTGCGCTTTGAGGATCTGGTCAGCTATCTGGTGACCAAGGCGGAGCCGGGGCAGACGGTGACGCTGACCGTGATCCGCGATGAGGAGACGCTGGAGGTTCCGGTGGTGCTGGGCGAACGGCCTGCCCTGCCTGCGGGACCGACGCAACGCGCCGAGGAGCCGGAGGGCATCAGCGCGCGTGAGGCCATTGCCATTGCGGTGGAAGCGGTTGAAGAGAGCCAGTTGCTGACCGGGGAGATCGAGGAGACCGTCGCCGCGCAAGAGGAGATCGACGGTGTGCCCGCTTGGGTTGTCGAGTTGTCGACAGCCGATGCCACTGCCGTGGTCGCGGTGGATGCCATCACCGGAGAAGTGCTGTATATGGGCCTTGAGGAGTGATTGAAGCGTGTTAATCAGGTGACCGGCGCTCATTGAAGTGCCGGTCACCTCTTGCAACTGGGTTGGCCTGCAAGTATAGCTGTGATCATGCGCGTGGAAACATGATAAATCGCGTGCCAGGCATCTTGCCCGGCATGGGCGGCATCCCAGCCTTCTGCATTACAAACGGTTATTTAACGGTGGCGCTATCGTCAGTAAGGGGCAGGATCGTTTCAGGTTTACCGGGAACCTGGTGGCACTTCCGACAGCGCGCCTCATAGCTTTCGCTCCCGCCCACCAGGATGATCGGGTCATCATAGCGGGCCGGGCGGCCATCAATCAGCCGCTGCGTTCGGCTGGCCGACGATCCGCAGACCACACAGATGGCGTGGAGTTTGTCCACCCGTTCGGCTAACGCCAATAGCAATGGCATCGGGCCAAAGGGTTCCCCGCGGAAGTCCTGATCCAGCCCGGCGGCAATGACGCATTTGCCCTGGTTCGCCAGCGTGTTGCAGACGTCGGCAATGGTCCAATCAAAGAACTGGATTTCGTCGATGGCGACGACTTCCACGTCGGGGCCAACATGGTCGAGGATCTCCGCCGCCGATTCGACGACGATTACGGCATCGCGCGCGATGCCGTTGTGGGATGCGACGCGGACGGATCCATAGCGCTGATCAATATGGGGTTTAAAGACACGCACCGATTTGCGTGCGATCTCGGCGCGGCGCACGCGGCGCAGCAGTTCCTCTGTTTTACCGCTAAACATGGATCCGCAAATCAGTTCGATCCAACCGCCACTGGGTTGATAGTGCATAGGTTACCTCAGACAAGCGGGCGCTGTACAGGCCGGTCTGAAGCCGGGTCTGCACAGGGAGGATGGATAAAAAACAACAGGGCAGAGCCAATGGACTCTGCCCTGTTCATCGCCATCATCGATGCGATCCGAACGCCGGGGGCTAGCTGTTGAGGTCGTACTTGGCGAGGACCTCGGCCACGGCTTCCTCGGGGTTGTCGCCACGGGCGCGGGCCTTGCGGGCGGCTTCGTCGGCCTCGCGCCGGGCGCGTGCCTCCAACTCCCGGCGGGCCGATTCACTCTGGCGGCGTTCCAGACGCTTCATAAAGCGTTCGACCTGACCTGCCGTATCGACGATGCGCTGCTCACCCGTGTAGAAGGGGTGGCAGGTGCTGCACACGTCGGTGCGAATCTCCGGGACCGTGCTGCCGGTCAGCCAGGTGGCCCCACAGGAGCAAATCACCCTGGCGTTCGGGTAATAGGTCGGATGAATATTTTCCTTCATGTCAGTTCACTTTCTCCGGATGCACGCTGATCTGCTTCCTTTTGCCCCGGACCCATTCAAACTGTACAAACCCGTCGCTTTTGGCGAAGAGGGTATCGTCTTTGCCTTTGCCCACATTCAGCCCGGGATGGAATTTGGTGCCACGCTGGCGCACGATGATGCTGCCTGCGGTGACAAACTCACCCCCAAAGCGCTTGACGCCGAGCCGTTGAGCATTTGAATCACGGTTGTTCCGGCTGGAACCGCCACCTTTTTTGTGAGCCATTTTTGTTCTCTCCTCTGATTAACTTCCAGGTCAATGGTAGGCGCTGCCTGTCGGCGGCATGGCCCACTTAGGCATTGATGGATTCGATCTGCAGCCGGGTCAAATACTGCCGGTGTCCCTTGCGCAC
>CAZYQJ010000265.1:0-7206 GCA_964649925.1 uncultured Litorilinea sp. | reverse complement strand
ACGCACTATCACCCGCTCAAAGCCTACCGAGAGGCAGGGCGCAGTCGCGAGGAGTATGACGCCGACCTGGCCGCGATCGTGCGCCAGGCCGCGCCCGATTGGGTGGTGCTGGCCGGGTGGATGCACATCCTCAGCAATGCCTTTCTGCGCCTGTTCCCCTACCGCGTCGTCAACCTGCACCCGGCGCTGCCCGGCCAGTTCCCCGGCGCGACCGCCATCACCGATGCGCTGGCCGCGTTTCAGGCGGGCAAGGTCAAAAAGACCGGCGTCATGGTGCATCTGGTCCCCGACGAACAGGTGGACCGCGGCCCGGTGATCGCCAGCGAAGAAATCCCAATTTACCCCAATGACACGCAGGAGAGCCTCACCAACCGCATGCATCAGGTAGAGCACCGGGTGCTGGTCAACGCGCTGGCGCGGCTGATCGAGGGGGATGAATAGCCGGTCGCACCGCTGACCGTTTGACATCCGCCCGCGGCTGGGGTATGGTAGGCTCCCTAGCCGCTTCGGACTGGTTATACTCCATCCCTATCTATCCTATCTTCACCTGGTGTGCCGTCCAGAAGGCAGATCGTTGGCGCGCAGGCCAGGGACTGATCCGCGGCTTGCGTGCGGCGCGCATACTGTCGGATCAACCATCCAGAACCATGTACAGGAAGGAGCTACGCAATGCGCAGATGGCTGTTGATGGCTGTGGTGTTGGGACTCTTGTTACTGGCTGGCTGTGCCCCTGCAACCGCCCCAACCCCGCAGCCGGGGCAAGAGGATGCAGGCGAGGCCGCGGCCCCCGCGGGGGATAAGGTGCTGCGTTTTGGCATCAATGCCGCCGACCTGGGCACGCTCGACCCGCACTATGCGTCGTCCACCAACGACCGCGCTGTGGTGAGCATGATCTTCAACGGCTTGATTCGCTACAAGCCTGGCGAAGCGCCCGAACTGGAGCCGGACCTGGCAACCGAGATCCCGGAGCCGGAGATGGTGGACGGACAGCAGGTCTGGACTTTTACGCTGCGCGAAGGGGTGATGTGCCATGCCAGCCCGCAGAGTGAAGCCTATGAGTTGACCGCCGAGGACGTGGTCTACTCGCTCACCAAAGCGGCCAACCCCGACCGATCGGCCTATGCGGGTGAATATACGGGCATGAGCTTTGAGGCAGTGGACGAGCGCACGGTACGCGTGACGGTGGAGACGCCGCTTTCGCCCAACCTCTTCCTGCCCAAGTTTGCCGACTACGCGGGCGGCTTTATCGTCTGCAGCCAGGCCGTGGAATCGCTGGGCGATGAGGCGATCAAGACGCAGCCGGTGGGCACAGGGCCGTTTGTCTTTGAAAGCTACACGCCCCAGGACCGCGTGCGGCTGGTCGCCAACGCGGACTATTTCCGCGGGCAGCCTAAACTGGCTGCCGTCGAGGTGCGCTATATGCCCGACATCAGCAGCCGCGAGTTGGGGCTGCGCGCCGGGGAACTGGACGTGATCTCCGGGCTGGATGAGTCGCAGTGGATCGAGGCGGTCAACAACGAGGACGGGCTGGCGGTAGATGTCTTTGGCGTGGGCGAGGTGGTGACGATCCACTTCAACCTGAACGTGCCTCCGCTCGACAACCCCGACGTGCGTAAGGCGATTGCCTATGCCCTGGACCGTGACGAATTCCTGGCGCTCTACGGGCCGGGCGTGGCCGCAAACGTCTATTCGCCTGTGCCGGAGATGTTTATGGCGGGCGGGCTGACACAGGCCGAGGTGGAGGAGTTGGGCCTGGATTACAGCTATAACCCCGAGATGGCTCAACAATTGCTGGCGGATGCGGGGCTGGCCGATGGCTTTGCGTTGACGGTCGTCAGTTCAGAGTCGGGGCAGTATCGCAAGCCCTATGAGAGCATGCAGGCGCAGTTGGCCGAAGTGGGGATCGACCTCACGGTCAACGTGGTCGATCACGCCACGATGCACGCCCAGATCCGTGAGGATGTCAACCCGATCATCGTCTATGCGGCCTACCGGCCCAACGCCGATGCTTACCTGACCCGCTTCTACCATTCCGCTTCGGATATCACGACCGGATCTTCGCCCGATACCAACTTCTCGCACTATAGCGAGATCGACGACCTGATCGAGCAGGCGCGCGTCGAGACCGACCCGGCGGCGCAGGAAGAACTGTGGAAGCAGGCGCAGGTGCAGATCTTGGAGGACATGGTCTCGCACACGCTGATGTACCAGAACCAGGTCTATGCGCGCAGCGAGGCGGTGGACTACGGGCATCCGCTGGTGGCGGTGCTCAACCTCTACCCGCAGATCACCGAGCAGACCGACATCGCTCGGTAGACGTAGAAGGTCGTAGCCAGTAGCCGGTAGTCAGTTGTCGGTGTCAGAAGCAGGGTGTGCCGCTGAGCGCCATCCTCTTCTGCCTCTGCTCTGACTACTGGCTGCTGACCCCTGGCTGAGGAGGTCTTGTTGCTTGTCTATACCCTGCGTCGGCTGGTTCTCTCCGTGCCTACGCTGCTGGCGGTGCTGACGCTGGTCTTTGTGATCGTGCGCGTGCTGCCCGGCGACCCGGCCCAGGCCGCGCTGGGCGACTACGCCTCTCAGGAAGCGGTCGAGGCATTGCGCACACGCATGGGGCTGGATGCGCCGCTGATCGTCCAGTATGGCCGCTTCCTGGCCGGTCTGCTGCGCGGCGACCTGGGCCGGTCGTTGATCACCGGTACGCCCGTCGCCGAACAGATCTGGTTTGTGCTGCCCTATACGCTCCAGTTGACGCTGGCCTCGATTGTGGTGGGCATCGTCCTGGGCGTGCCGTTGGGGATCGTGACCGCGCTGCGGCGCAACGGGGTCGTAGATTATCTGGGCCGCGTCTTTTCGCTGGCCGGGCTGTCCGTCCCTGCCTTCTATCTGGGTATCCTGCTGATGCTCGCCTTTGCCGTCGAACTGAACTGGTTCCCGGTGGTGGGCGCGGGTGACCCGTCGCGGCCGGGCAGCCTGCTTTATCACCTGGTGCTGCCTGCCCTGTCGTTGGGGCTGATCATGACTGCCTATGTGACGCGCATGACGCGCTCGGCCATGCTCAACATCCTCAATGAGGACTATGTGCGCACGGCGCGCGCCAAGGGGCTGCATGAGCGGGTCGTGATGGCGCGCCATGCGCTGCGATCGGCGTTAATCCCTATTGTCTCTATCGTCGGCATCTTTGCCGTGAGCCTGATCGGCAGTTCCGTGATGACTGAGATCGTCTTTTCTAGGCCTGGGCTGGGCAAACTGATGGTGGGCGCGATGAAACAGCGCGATTACACCATGCTCCAGTCGATCATGGTGGTCTACGCCCTGATGATCGTCGTCATCAATCTGGTGGTGGATATCGTGTACGGTCTGGTCGACCCGCGCGTGCGTCTGGAGTAGACCGCAAGCCGTTGCTAGGAAGAAAGCATGCAAAGCGCACAAACGTTGAACCTCGCTCAACCTGCCACGCGCACGCTCAGTCCAGGCCAGCGTATGTGGCGCACCTTCACGCGCAACCGTGCCGCCGTGCTGGGCCTGGTGATGGTGCTGATCGTGGTGGTTATAGCAGTGGCTGCGCCGCTGATCTCTCCCCATGACCCGATCCAGCAGGCGGCGCGCGAGCGGCTGTCGCCGCCGAGCGACCTGCACCCGCTGGGCCAGGACGACTATGGCCGCGACATTCTGGCGCGGGTGATCTACGGGGCGCGCGTGTCGCTGTTGGTCGGGGTGCTGTCGGTTTTGTTGGGGGGGACGCTGGGCACGCTGATGGGGTTGGTGGCGGCCTACCGCGGCGGCGTGGTGGAGAATGTCATCATGCGCGTGGTGGACACGCTGCTGGCCTTTCCCGACCTGATCACCGGGTTACTGGTGCTGGCTGTCCTGGGCGCAGGGTTGGACAAGATGATCTTTGCGATTGGGCTGGTCATCTCACCGCGGTTTGCGCGGCTGGCGCATGGGCCGACGCTGGCGCTGCGTGAAAAGGACTTTGTCAACGCCGCACGCTGCATCGGCGTGGGCGATGCGCGCATGTTGGGACGCCATATCCTGCCCAACATCCTGGGTGAACTGCTGGTGATGGCCAGCCTGTGGACGGCATCGGCGATTCGCATCGAAGCGAACCTGAGCTTTATCGGGCTGGGCGTTGCGCCGCCCACCCCCACCTGGGGCCAGATGATCCGCGACGGCACCATGCACCTGACCACCTCTCCCTGGTTCTCGGTCTATCCGGGGATCGCGGTGCTCTTTACGGTGATGGCCTTTAACCTCCTGGGCGACGGGCTGCGCGACATCCTCGACCCGAAGCTGCAGTCCTAGCCTACCGCCTAGCTATGATTGGCGCTGTACTTGCCCGCATGCCGGTTCCTGTGATGGCCACGCCGCCACCCCTGAACGAAGCCCTGACCGATGAGCTTACAACCATCGTCTTTGGCGACCTCTGCCCGCCGGAGCCATGCGGCCTGATCTTCATCTTCGGTGGTTCGCATCCGGGCATATGGCAAACAGGGGCGCAGGCTTATCACGCCGGATTGGCCCCCGTAATCCTTGCTACTGGGGGCTATAAACCCACAGCCATTCGCCACCACACCTGGGAACACGGCGCAAAACCAGAGGCGCACGTGATACGCGATGAACTGGTGGCGTTGGGTGTACCGCTGACAGCTATCCACGTCGAGGATCGTTCTGCCAATACACTAGAGAATGTACGCTTTGCCCTACAGGTCTACGACTTTGACTGTGTGGGCAGCGTTCTCGCCGTTTGCCGCAGCCACGGTGTTGGTCGTCAAGTGCGTACCCTGCACCGGCATCTTGCCGCACATGTTAAGATCGTACCCTATCCCTTTGACACGATTGTGGGGCGCGATGGCCCGCTGGTGACACGCGCAACTTGGATGCAGACGGCAGAGGGGCGGGCGGCTGTTTTCAGCCATCTGCTCAAAATCCTCAAGTATGGCGCATTAGGTCATCTGACGCCGCTAGAGTCCATTTCGACGGCATTGCGTGAAGCCGTGGTCACATGGGCCACAGTTCAGGCGCGTGATGCTCGTGAAGCCTGATGTAATTTTGGTCAGAATGATCCGCTAGACCAGCCGCTGCACATGGGTGATCAGATCTGCCCCCAGGATCTCCCAGGTGAGCCGCTTCCGGTAGAGCGCGAGGCCGTTTTCGGCCAGGGTGCGGCGCAGGTCGGGCTGGTGGTAGAGCGTGAGGATCGCTTGCGCCAGGCTGTCAGGGTCGCCGGGCGGGCAGAAGACGGCGTTGACATCTGCCTCAAATAGCTCGCGATTGGCGGCGTTGTCGGCCAGGAGGACAGGCTTGCCCATGGCGATAAACTGGTAGGTTTTCCCGGCGATGACGCGCTGGCTCTTGGGCGATGTGCCGAAATGGCCGCCCAGGCATATGTCCGCGGCGGCAATCGCATCGGGCAGCGCGGCGAAGGGCACGGACGGCGCAAAGGTCACGTTGTCCAGCCCCAGGGCATGGGCGTGCGCCTGCGTGGCGGCAAAGGTCGGGCCGCTGCTGCCCACCAGCCGGAACTCGATGGGATAGCCCTGGCAGCGGCGCGCCGCCTCCACCACCGTGTTCATGCCGTGCAGCGGCAGATAGGTGCTGTAGGTAAAGACCACAAACCGATCCGATTGCGGGGCTGGCCGCAGGGTGAAATGGTGTTCGTCGCAGCCCAGGTAGAGCGTAGCAATCCGGTGGCGCGGCACGCCAAACGCAGCGGCGTAATAGGCGGCGTGCGCCTCGGTGTCGCTCAGGTTGAAGGTCGCCTGGTGCAGCGCCAGCCGGTCCACTTGCCACAGCCCGCGGGCCGCCAGCGAACCTTCACGGATGCGGCCGCGGTCCCCTACCAAGGTGTCAAAGGTCGAGACAAACGGGTCAAAGAGCAGCGGGGCGCGCGTGAGCCGTCGCGCCAGCAGCAGCAGCGGGTGTCCGTAAAAGCCCACGACCACCAGGTCATGCGGGCGGCGCAGACGCCGGATGAGCCGCGGGACGATGCGCGCCAGCCGCAGGCTGAGCGACCCGCCCGGCGGGCCGGAGATCAGGTCTGTCGCATAGCGGTGCGCCAGCGCGCGCCCGATCTGCGCGTTGCGCACATAGCTGGCCTCGCGCCCGCAGACAAAGACGATTTGCGGTGTGGCGCTCATATGCGGCGGGTGGGATTGCCGGAAACAAAGCCGGGCTGATAGAATAAACGGCTGGATGGCTGCAGAAGCGCAGCCGCGCCAGCGGATTGAGACCGAAGCATGGAAACGACCACCTGTCCCCTGTGCGGCAGCGCGAGCGCCGCCTACCGCTATACCCTGGCGGATTATTATATGCGGCGCTTCGACGTGGAAGCGACCCTGGTTCAGTGTAGTCACTGCGGGTTGGTTTATCAAAATCCACGCCCCACCCCGGCGGAGATGGACGCCCATTACCCGCCCGAATACGCGCCCTACCAATCGGGACGGGGACCGCGGCCTGGACGGCTGCTGCAGTTGGCCTATGACTATGGGATGCGCAAGCGGGGCCGCTTTGTCACACGCCACAAACAGGCCGGGACGCTGCTCGACATCGGGTGCGCCACCGGCGTCTTTTTGGATGCGATGCGCCGCCAGGGGCATTGGGAACTGCATGGGGTCGAGGTAAACCCGGACGTGGCCGAGGTCGCGCGGCGTGACCACGGGCTGGACGTCTTTGCCGGGACGCTGGAAGAGGCCGCCTATCCCGACAATCACTTCGACGTGGTGACCCTGTGGGATGTGCTGGAGCATCTGCACGACCCTGGGGCGACGCTGCGCGAGATCCACCGCATTTTGAAGGACGATGGGATCGTGGTAATCCGCGTGCCCAACCTGGCCAGTTGGGATGCCCAATGGTTTGGACGCTACTGGGCCGGATATGACGCCCCGCGCCATCTCTGCGTGTTCAGCCCGCGAACGCTCGCCTGTATGCTGGCGGGGGCAGGATTTTCGGTGCTCGACGAGAGCAGCGCGATCGCGGGGTATATGGTGCTGGTGCTGAGTATCCATTTTTGGATGAACGCCCGCGGCATGGGCGAGACGGCCAAGCGCCGCATACTCGGCCTCCTCAATCACCCGCTGGCGCGGTTGGCGAGTGCGCCTTTCTTTTACTGGCCGGGACTGTTTTTGCGCGGGCCGCTGCTGGTGACCACCGCGACGAAACGCGCTGCTAAGTCGTAGATGGGATAGCTGATGCTGGAGATTCGCCATC
>CAZYQJ010000264.1:6146-7211 GCA_964649925.1 uncultured Litorilinea sp. | reverse complement strand
AGCGGCTTGCTCCAATTCGGCGGGCAGGCTCTTAAAAAAGTTGCTCAAGACCCACACCGTGAAGGGCAGCGAGAAGGTCATATAGGTCAGGATCAGTGCCCAGGGGGTATTGTAAAGGCCCAGGGCGCGCACCATCGTAAAGAGCGACCCCAGAATGGCGATGGCCGGAAACATCGTCATGGAGAGAATGGTATAGAGGATGAGCGACTTGCCCCGGAAGTTGAGCCGCCCCAGCGCATAGGCCCCAAACGACCCGATGAGAAGCGCCAGCACCACCGTGGTGATCGAGACAAACGCCGAGTTGATCAGGGCACGGCGGAACAGTTCATTTTGGAAGACCGTAACATAGGACTGGAGCGTCGGCTGCGCGGGGAAGTAGCGCACCGGCGTGCTGAACAACATGCTTGGCGGAGTCAGCGACGAGACAATCGCCCAGTAAAAAGGGAAGAGCGTGTAAATGGCGATCAGGATCACGATCAGCCAGAACAGCACGTCGCGGATGATCCGGTTGAGTGTCACGCGGTTGCTCATGCGGTTTCCTCCCCCCCGCGGAAGATGACATTGACATAGAGGATAACGAACACGGCGATCACGAAAAAGATGGCGACGCTGACGGTCGAGCCGTAGCCGAGTTGTTGAAACTGGATCAGGTGGCGTTGGTTCAGGGTTGCCATGCTCTCGGTGCCGAACGCGCCGCTAGTCATGATCCAGACCAGATCAAAGACGCGCAGTGAATCGAGCGTGCGGAAGATCAGGGCGACGACGATCGAGGGGCGCAGGAGGGGCAAGGTGATGCTGAGAAACTGCCGCAAGCCCGTCGCGCCGTCCACCGAAGCCGCCTCGTACAAGTCCGCCGGGATCAACTGCAGCCCGGCCAGCAGCAGCAGCGCCATAAAGGGCGTCGTCTTCCAGACATCGACCGCCACCAGCGCCCATAACGCTGTATCGGCGTTGGCGATCCAGGCAATCTTGCGGTCAAGGATCGGGATCACCCGGACAAACAGATCGTTGATCACCCCAAAGACGTCGTGATACATCCACTTCCACATCTGCGACGAGACCGCT
>CAZYQJ010000264.1:4415-6136 GCA_964649925.1 uncultured Litorilinea sp. | reverse complement strand
CCAGGGAACCAGCATGGCGGTTCGCATCAGCCCGCGGCCTGGAAATTTGCTGTTGACGACCAGAGCGATGCCTAACCCCAACACCAGTTCAAAGAAGACCGACGCCACGGTAAATTGGACGGTGTTCCCGACTGCATCCCACCAGCGCGAATCGGTGAGCAGGGTGCGATAGTTGCGGAGGCCGACAAATTCCCAAGCGCGAGCGCTGCCCAGGCGGGCGTCAAAAAAGGTGGCGTAGAAGGTGTTTGCCAGCGGGTAAAACGCCACCCCCAAGACAACCAGCACAGTAGGCAGCAACAAAAGATAGGCAAGCCGCTCTTGGCGCTTAGCCGCGGCGCTCAGCGGCTGGCGCTTGCGTACCCGTTGAGTAGCCAATCGAGACTCCTTTCGTTTGTGAGGGATCGACGTGAGAAAAAGGGCGCCACTGGTCAAGTGACGCCCTCCTTGGAAGTCTACATGGGGTTAGCTAGATCTCACTGCAAGAGGGATTGCAACTGCGCCTCGATGTTCTCAACCGCCTGCTGCCAGTCCTGCTCGCCCGTCAACACCCGGTTCAACTCGGTGAAGTAGAGGGTCGAAACCTGGTTGTAGTCTTCACCCGTAACGGTGCTGGGCCGCGGCACAGCGCCCCCTGCAAAGACATCATGGAGTTGCTCGAAGAACGGGTTGGCCTCCAAGACTTCGGGATCCTCATAGAGCGCGTCGATAGTCGGCAGCATACTGCCCACGGTGGCGCGGATCTTCTGACTTTCCTGACTGGTCAGACAGACGGCGACCTCAGCAGCGGCATCGACATTCTCACTGTACCGGCTGACCGAGATTTGCCAGCCGCCCAATGTGTCGGCATGACGTGCGTTTTCGCCTTCACCCATCGGCAGCGGCGCGACGGCAAAGCTGTCGCGGATCACGCTGTCCTCGGCATTGCCCAGCGTATAGGCATAGGGCCAGTTACGCATAAAGGCGGCATTGCCCGCCTGCCACACGCCGCGCGCGTCCTCTTCCATATAGCTGACCACGCCGGGCGGGCTGATGTTATCCACCCAGCCTGCCGCCATATCAAAGGAGGCAGCCGCTTGCTCGTTGTTGATGGAGATTGTGCCATCCGTCTCGACGATGTTGCCGCCGCCCCAACTGACCTGCCACTCCAGACCGTTACAGGTCAGCCCTTCATAGGCAGCGCCCTGCCAGACATAGCCCCAGAAGTCGGGGTTGCCCTCGCCGCGTTCCCCCTCTTGGATGGTCGTCGCCATCTCTTCCAGTTCAGCCCAAGTGGTGGGCGGACCTTCGTAGCCGTACTTCTCGAGCAAGTCGGTGCGATAGTAGAGTAGCCCCGCATCGGTGAAGTACGGGATGCCGACCAGCGCGCCATCCACGGTGTTGTTCTCCACAATCGCCGGGAAATAGTCGTTGATCGCATCGCCGACATAGGGCGTCAGGTCGACCAGATGCTCGGCCAAGATCCCCGGCCAGATCACATCGGTCTGCATGATGTCGATGTCGGGAGACTGCGCCCCGAAGAACTGCAGATAGAAGGCCAGCCGGTCGGTGGCGCTGTCCGGGCCGTTGATAACCTCGATATCAATCCCGGTGGCTTCCTCACAGTACTCGACGGCAGCCGTGTCGAAGTCACGGGGTGTGGCCTCTAGAACGGCGCGCACCACAACTCCATCGGTGGCAGCCGCTTCTTCCCCTTCCGCCGGTTCCTCAGCCTCTTCTCCCTC
>CAZYQJ010000264.1:0-4315 GCA_964649925.1 uncultured Litorilinea sp. | reverse complement strand
GTGGTGCAGCCTGCAAATGCCAGCGCGAACACCAGCAAGAGGCCAAGCAATCCATACACCTTCCAGTTCATGTATTGCCTCCTTTTCGAGTGTGAAACCGGAAATTTTGGTGGGGCAAATGTAGAAGAGCGCTCTTCTCCAGGTTTTCAGGATAGGGTAAAGATGAGCGCTGTACAGTGTACGAGATTACTAAGACGCGTAAATGATACCGCTATTTCGGGATACTGCCAAGCCTTTGCTCTGAATCTGCCTAATTGGAGGGGAGCAACTGGGTTTCGCGATGGGATGCAGCAGCGTAGCTAGAAGATATCCAAATCGCCGTCGCCCGTCAAGACCTCGGACGGACGCCCGCGGATCCATTCATGGGCAATGCCCAGCCCGGACAGCCGTTGATCCGCTTCGGCGGCCATGTCGCTGCTGCCCAACAGGATCACATAGTCGGCATCCAGGACTTCTTCCACACAACCGGCGACAATCGGGCGCACTTGGGCGGCAAAACGCAGCAGGGCGATCTGATCGTCCAACTCGGTTACCGCATCCACCAGCAGCAGATGAGGCGGAACCGGGCGCGCCGTGTCTATCTCTTCACCTGGGGTTTCGTCTGGGGTGAGATCTTCCTCAGCGAATGATTCGTCGAAGATCCTATCTGCCAAGGGATCGATCAGCGACTCTTCGGCGGCGGGTGCGACGCTGTGTTCGTCAACGCCAGGCTGCGCCCACTCGGATTCGCTCTCCGGCTCAAAGGGGGCGGATTCCTCAGCCCACTCTTCCTCAAAAGCGCCGCCGCTCTCCCAGTCGTCAAAGCCAGCAGCGGGTATGTCGTCGCCCACCGGCCCTTGTCCGGCAGGGCGGTCGTCATCCGGGCGCGTCCAGGGGCGCACGATATGGGGTTCGGTGGGCACGCCTTTGCGCCGGAAGTCAATCCAGACTACTTCCAACCCGGTCAACTCCACATCGGCCCAGATCTCCAACCCCTCCGGCTCCACCATGTAATGGCCGGGTGCAAGGGGGCTGAACTCGGCGGAACATTCGCCGTATTCAGGCTTGCTGCCTGTGCGCCGCATCATGCCTTCCCAGTCCTCTTTCCAGATGTAGACGGGCAGGCCACGCATCCCTTCGACCTCCACACGCACGACGCTGTAACCGGGCATCGAACCCGCCGGGCTGACTGTCGCCTCCCAGGTGGTGACCAGCGGCTGGAAGATCACCTCCAGCGCATTGGCCCCATCCAGGGTCAACCCCGATTGGACATAGCCGCCCTCGACGGTGAGCGTATAGACGCCCGCAGGCAGCCCATCAAAGCGAAATGTGCCGTCGGCACCGACCAACTGGCGCACCTCGTTACCAACCGAATCCACGATCTTGGCCGGTCGGCCAGCGGCGTCGGGCACGCTCCCGACGAGGGTGCTGTAGCCTGCATGCGGATCTGTGTCGCGCAGCGGTTGGGCGTCCAGCGGCACAAAGAGTTCGATCTCGACGGTATTTTTACCGTCCAGGGCAATGTCGGACCGGCTGGCTACATCCGCATAGCCGACCACCTGCACCGCATACAGACCGCGGCCCAACCCGTCAAAGGCAAAGGTACAGTCCGGCCCGACCACCTGCTCCTGGCGGTTGGCCTGGTCGTCCATCAGCCAGACGTGCAGGGGCCGGTCGGGTGTGCAGCCGCCGATTACGCGCCCGCGAATACACGATGCGCGCGGCAACGCCTCCGGCGGAGGGGCTACGCCGCTGTAGACGAATTCGACATAGACGGCGCTGCGCCGGTCGGTCTGGACATAGGCCTCCAGGTTGACCAGGCGGCCCTCGCTGTCCATCAACCCATCCACCGTCACCACATAATAGCCAGGGTTCACCGGCCCAATGGCGCAGGCGAACTCGCCGATCTCCGGCGCTGTGCCGGTACGCGCTTCCGAGCTGGTCCATTCCTCGCCGGAAGCCTGAACGGGCAGGTTCAAATAGCCATCTACCGCGCAGTAGATCATCCCTGGCTGGGCCGGTGGGCCGTCCAACGCACGCACCGTATAGCCCCAGCCCGTGGTGGACAACTCCACCTCGCGCTGGTTGCGCCCGTCCAACACAATGCCCTCGACGTGGCTGCCATCGCCCTGCACACGCACGTTATAGGTTCCTGGCGGCAGATCCACAAAACGGAATGTGCCGTCGTCCTTCGCCATGGTGACCCATTCTTCGCCATCGCTGGATCGCAGCAGCATCACCACCGCGCCCGCGCCGCCGCGTACCGTCCCCTGGATGGTGCTGCCGCTGGTCTGATCGGATGGCTCGGCCAGGTCCAGGTTGACCGTTACCTCCTCTTGATCGGGCGGGAGGCTGACGGCTTGCTCGACCAGGGATCCTTCGACGCGCAGCGTGTAATTGCCGGGCATCAGATCGGGGATCACATAGCGGCTGTTGGCATCCAGCACGGCACGTGCCACCTCAGCGCCGCCGCGTTCGAGCACGACGGTGCGCCGGTCTCCGGCGTGCAGCACCGTCCCCTGCAAGATGGTGCGCGTGCCCACCGGCGTGGTGTCCTGCCAGCGGCGCACGACCTTTGGCTCGGCCTTGAGGGCACGCACAATCGGCAGCGCGCCGCCTGGCCAGCGCTCGCTGACCCAGGCGTGATGTTCGCACCAGGCACTGTTGCTGCCCAAGACTGCATTGCCTAGCAGCCAGAAGGCCGTCGCAAAATAGTAATCGGGCGCGGGCTGGTAGCGGCTGCTCGACCCCATCATGATCCGGCAGGCTTCCAGCGTCTGGGCCAGATGCAGGTCGGGGGTGGTGGCAGGATAGCGCGGGTCTACGTCCTCGCCGACCAGGTAGCCGCACTCGGTGGACAGGATGGGGATGCTGCGCCCCAGGTGGCGACGGTTGAGGGCATCAAAGTACTCATAGGCCAGCCAACAGGCGTGGTCGTCCATGATGGTCGCGCCGGGGTTGCGCCGCTCGCGCCGCAGTTGATTGACCTCACGCAGCGAACGCCCGCGCCAGGCATCTTCCCCCCACGGCTCGGCGGCGATCGTCTCATAGAAACGCTGCGTATAGGGGCTGCCTTCCTGGTTGCCGCTGTCATAGGGGTAATCCAGCGGGCGGTTGCGCCCATAGTTGTGAACGGCCTGCCAGACCGGGCCGTTGAACAGGTCCTTGCGCCCGCGCGCCACGATCTTGCCCACCAAGTCCCAGCGGCTGCCGTTGGCGACCGCGGGCACGCCCGGCATCCCGCCCCGTTCCAGGATCAACTCCATATTGGCGATGGTGTTCTCGACAACCAGGTCGATCCCATTGGCCGGGACGCGCCCCCCTTTCCATTCGCTGTCTTGATCCGGTTCGTGGTTGAACTCAAAATAGTGAACGCCAGCGCGGATAAACGCATCCAGGTGGACGATCTCGCGGATGTCGAGCGTGCCGGGGTTGGGACTGGGCCGGTAGATGCGGACGATAGGCATCAAGCCTTCGGAGAGAAGCAGTTCGGCGAAGTCAATGGCCCCATCGTGGTTGAAGATCTTGACCCACTTGACGCCCATCGCCTTCATCTCGGGGATCCAGATATCGCGAATCTTGCCGATGCCAATCGCCGAGGCAAAACCGGCGCTCCAATGGACGCCGATGCCGGTGTCGTTGGCGGGGCGTGGATATTCGTGCAGTTCCATCGAAGTACCCGTCTCTCTCACTCCCAGCGCGGGCGCGCCCGCGGCACTATCTGTCTACCGCCGCATTATACATGACTCAGCGCGAATGCCGTAGGCCCGCTGTCGCGCCGTGGCGGATGGAGTGAGACGCTTGAGGGCAGGGGTGCAGCCCGTCAGGAACGGCGTGTCTCCAAGCTCACCTCCGGGTATTGGGTGGATGGGCCGTCAAGCAGCGTTGTCGGAAGGCCCATCAGATGCCGGTCAAAGAAAGCCAGTGAGTAGGCGTTGATCAGGTCGTGGACGCGCCGCTGGCCTACCGTCCCGCTGAGGCCCAAGCGCGAGCCTAGCGGCGTCAGCATCGGGGTATCGGTTGTGTCGAGATGGAACATGCCAGGTATTTCGACATAGTACCCATCTCCCGGCAGGCTGTCGAAGACAGCGCGCATGGTCGTCAGGTGGTCCTCGATCTCCGTTTCCGGCCAGCCGCCAGCGCGCTCCCGCTCCAGCCGCATGGTATCGGCGTCACGGGTGATCAGCATCAGGGGCTGGTGCAACCCCTCGCGCACCACCTCAGTCGGCATGGGCGCATCCATCAACAGGCAGGCGCGCAGCCGCGGGTCGATGCGGCACGCTTCAGCCCCCACGATCCCCCCTTGCGACGTGCCAAAGAAGCCGATGCGATCCAG
>CAZYQJ010000263.1:7001-7226 GCA_964649925.1 uncultured Litorilinea sp. | reverse complement strand
GCCAAGGCGACCCTACTCTGCGCTTTTACGCCGGTAACCCCCAGGAGATCTTTCGGCAAGATGGCTATTACGTGCTGAGTATCCCCCTGCCGTTGGTCGAACGCGAGCAGGTGAATCTGCACCGCAGCGTCTTTGACGAGCTGGTGATCCGCATTGGCAACTGGAAACGCAATATTGCCCTGCCCCTGGGATTAGCCAAGTTGGAGATCGATGGCGCTAAGTATG
>CAZYQJ010000263.1:4715-6991 GCA_964649925.1 uncultured Litorilinea sp. | reverse complement strand
GACGACCGGCTGAACATCCTCTTTGCCCTGGATGCAGAAGAAGAACTGCCGCCAGAAGAACTACAGCCCACAACCTGGCAAAACCTCAAGGCACGCTTTGGCGGCAAAAGGCCTTGAGCGAGTTTCGTATCTTCCCTCCCAATTCTGACGTATTGTCATTGACGTAAGTAAACACGGAATGGCCGAGATCCAACGTGGTGACCCTGTCGAAGAGACCGTCTTGGTCGATCTGCTTCGACGTGCCCAAGAGAACTGTGATCAAGCGGCTTTTGAAGGGCTGTACTTGCTTTTCGTTGACCGTGTCTACCGTTATCTATTGGCGCGCATCGGTGACGCCGAATGGGCCGAAGAGATTACGTCCCAGGTCTTTGTACGGTTGATCGAAAAGATTGACATCTACCGGATCGGGCCTCAGGATAACGTCGCCATCTTTTCCGCTTGGCTCTACCGCCTGGCCCATAACAAGATGGTGGACGTGATCCGCAGTAACAAGCGGAATCGGGAGACTCCGCTGGATCGAGCCAGTAATGTGCCCGGCGGGAGAGACCTGGACGAAATCGAGGACCGGATCGATTTTTCGCGGATTTTGGAAACGCTGCAGTACCTAAACGATCAGCAGCGAGAGGTGATCCGGCTGCGGTTTGTGGAGGAGTTGAGCATTGCCGAAACCGCACAGATTATGCGCAAGAGTGAAGGTGCTATCAAGGCGTTACAGCACCGGGCGCTGGAGAGCCTCCGTCGCCATTTGCAGCCTTAGGGTACCATGCTGCCTGAAGACATTCTGACAACTAGCATCGCTGCACTCGAAGCAGGAGAGGATCTTTCTACCATCCTCGCCCGCTACCCTGAGCATACGGCAGAGCTGGAACCCATCCTGCAGATCGTCGCTACACTGCGCGGCGCTGATAAGCCCCGTCTCTCCGACCCGGCCTTCTCCCGTGGACAGCAAGCGATGGCTCAGGCACTTGCTGCGCGGCGTGCCGAACTCTCTGCACCTAGCGGTACCGACCCGCTGTTACCCTGGCAACAGACCGATCCGCTGTCACCAGGGCAACAGGCGAATCCATTTACCAATGAGTTTCCCGTCCTCCCCGCGCGGCCTGCGCAGCGCACACAGACACGGCGGTTTACCTGGCCTGGCACTATTGGCGGCATCGCGATCGCGGCAGCGGCGTTGTTAGCTGTCATCATCTTTGGCAGCAGCGGCGGCAGCCTGCCCGGCAGCCCGCTCTATACCCTTAAACGCGCCGGGGAAACCCTTCAGGGCGCGCTCATGACCACTGCGGGCAGTGAAGCCGCTTGGCATGCTCGGCAAGTCGAGCGCCGCCTGGCCGAAGCCCTGGCCCTTCAAGCCGAGGGACAGCCGGTAGATGCAGCCTTCTTGGACGAAATCGAGCAGGCAACCGCCACCGCGCTGGAAGCGGTCAACAACCTGCCTGCCAGCGAACGCGCCCGATTCCTGGTGGAGTGGCGACAAAATCTCGAGACCCTAAAATATGACCCGTCCGGCAGCAGTGCGGCGGATGAAGCGGTGCGCATCACCCTGGCGAGCGTAGAGGTGGCATTAGAAGCGGCGCGCACCCCCGCGACCGTACTGCCGATGCCGCCCACCGAGACGCCCACACCAACCCAACTCCCTGGCGCGGTCGCCACGGAAACGATGACGCCCACCGCGACCCCGACTGAAGCCGCTACCTATATGGCTGAAGAGGTGACCGAAGAGGTCACTGAGGAGACGGAAACCCCCGTCCCCACCAGGACATCAGCCCCCAGACGGACCGTTGCGCCATCCGTTGCGGCAGATGCGACAATGACCCCGCAGCCCGAAGAGACACAGCCGCAGGGCGCTGCCAATACGCCGCGCACGACACCGCTCGCGACCTCCCAGCCAGGCGCGCTGCTCACGGTCGCCCCGACGTCGACACCGGTGTCGACCAGCCGTCCTACGCCAACCTGGACGTCTAAGGCGAGAAGCACGCCAACTGCGCAGCCGACAGACAGTCCATCTGTGCTGCCCACGGCCACCTTTGCGCCAACCGCCAGAGCCACGCCGACCGCAACAGCCCGGCCTACCTACGCGCCGACAAGCACGCCAACAAGCGCGCCAACGAATACGCCGGTCGTGGTGCTCCCAACACCGACACCCGTGCCGACTTTAATGCCGACATCAGCGCCGACGTCAGTGCCAACATCAGCGCCGACCACTGCACCGACGGCTCCGTCCGAACCAACTTCCGAACCGACTTCGGAGCCAACCTCGGCGCCCACAGCGGAAC
>CAZYQJ010000263.1:0-4615 GCA_964649925.1 uncultured Litorilinea sp. | reverse complement strand
TCCGAACCAACTTCCGAACCGACTTCGGAGCCAACCTCGGCGCCCACAGCGGAACCGACGGCCACCCGTGTGCCATCCACGCCGACAAATACCCCGGCCCCGGTGGATACGGCCACGCCGACGCATACGGCAACGCCTGTACCGGTGGACACGGCCACGCCGACCAATACACCTGTACCAACCAATACGCCTGTGCCGGTGGACACGCCAACCCCAGCCCCCACGGCGACCTCAGCCCCTACGGACACCCCGGTGAACACGCCGACCCCGGAAGCCACGGCGACGCCGACCAATACGGCTGTACCTACCTACACCGCGACGCCGGAACCGCCCCCCGTTCCGACTGCAACGCCGGAAGAACCCACCGCGATGCCGACGCCGTCACCACCGCCCACGGCAACGCCGGTCCCGACCGCAACGGATCCACCGACAGCGACGCCCACCGCTGAACCGCTGCCTACGGACGAACTACCGCCGGACGATCCCACACCGGAAGACCCTGCACCGGAAACGCCGTCGCCAGAGGCGACGGTCGAGGCGACCGCGGAAGGGGAACCAACGCCTGAAGAAGGAGAAGGGGGTGAGGATCCCCCCGACGAGCCACCTTCCCCAAAGCCTACGCCCGAAGATGAACCGCCCGCAGACCCACTTCCCACCGATACACCGGTTCCACCAGAAACAGTCGCAAGGGCTTTCGAGGAAACGGAAGAGGCAGGAGGGGAAAAACTTCCTCTAAGCAACATCCAGCCCGCAGCGCAAGAGGTATCTGCAGTCCTATCGGTTCTCTGGCCAAAAGCACACCCAGACTCACCCACCCCTGTCAGGCAGCGTGATCGAACTCCACTCCCGATAGCCACCACAACGCCAATGCCCATCCCTACGCCGACGCCTACTGTGACCCCAACCCTGGCGACATAGCAGCACCCGATCCCAACCAATCAGCCCATACACAACCAAGCCAGAGGCCGCCCACGCCCCGACCCTGCGGGCCTGGGCAAACGCAGCGCGTCCCGCTCAATCCTTCATCCGTGGCAGGGTAATGCCGCGCTGTCCTTGATACTTGCCCTGCCGGTCGGCATAGGAAACCTCAGGTTCGTCGCCCTCGAAGAAAAGCACCTGGGCGATGCCTTCGTTGGCGTAGATCTTGGCGGGCAGGGGGGTGGTGTTTGAGATCTCCAGCGTCACAAACCCTTCCCACGACGGTTCAAAGGGGGTGACGTTGACGATGATGCCGCAGCGCGCATAGGTGGATTTCCCTACACAGAGCGTAATCACGTTGCGCGGCACACGAAAGTATTCGACCGTGCGCGCCAGGGCAAAGCTGTTGGGCGGGATGATGCACACCTCCCCGCGATACGGGGTCATGGCGTTTTCGTCAATGTCCTTGGGGTCTACCACGCTGAGGCGGCCTGTCGCCGCTGTGAAGATGCGAAATTCGTCGGCCACGCGGATGTCATAGCCGAAACTGCTCAATCCATAGGAGATGGTCCCCTGGCTGACCTGCCGTTCGACAAACGGCTCGATCATGCCATGCTCCTGCGCCATGCGACGAATCCAGTAATCCGGTTTGATGGACACGGCGTGTCTGCCTCCTTGTGCGTGGTAGGTAGGGACGGAATCAATGCCCTATTTTCACCCAGCCCAGCCGTGCCGCCAAACAGACTAGGCTGCTCGCGCGGCCCACCGCCGCCACACCACGCCGCGCCGCGGCGCAAGCAAAAAGACGATGGCGAAGATCGCGGTCGCCACCAGCACCATCGCAGGCCCCGACGCGATGTTCACATAGTAGCTAAGATACAGCCCGGTCACATTGGCGGCTGCGCCGATGGCCGCCGCGGTCAGCATCATGGCAGGCAACCGCCGGGTCAACAACTGCGCCGCCGCAGCGGGGGTCACCAACATGGCGATCATCAACGCCACGCCCACCGCTTGCAGCGAGACTACAATCGTCACCGCGATCAGCACCAGCAGCAGATAGCGCAGCGCACGCACCGGCAGCCGCAGCACCACCGCCAGCGTCGGGTCAAAGGCCATGACCAAGAACTCTTTGTAGAAGAAAAAGACCGTCGCCAGCACCAGCGCGCCTAGCCCAAAGGTCAGCCACAGGTCGCCCGCCGACACCCCCAACACATCGCCAAACAAAATGTGGGCCAGGTCTACGGCATAACTTCGCACCGTGGACAGCATGGCGACCCCAAGCGCAAAACTCCCCGCAAAGATGATACCGATAGCTGTATCCTCGCGCACCTGGCCGCGCTGGCTGAGCGCGCCGATGCCGAGCGCGGCCAGGATGCCAAACGCCAGCGCACCCACCGCCACCGGCCACCCAAACAGATAGGCCAGCACCACGCCGGGCAGGATGGTGTGCGCCAGAGCGTCGCCAAAGAAGGCCATGCCCTGCAGGATCACATAGCTCCCCAACACGGCGCAGATCACCCCGACCATGACCGAGGCAAGTAGCCCGCGCACCATAAAGCCGTAGCTCAACGGCTCCACCAGCCAGTTTAGAAATTCCATATTTCTTCGTTACTCTATAGTCTTAGTTCTATAGTTTCAAGGTAAACGGCCCTAGGGCCGTTCCGTTTACATCGATGAAGGAGGTACAGTTGAGCGCATACGCCGCTGCGGTCTGGTCGTTTCTCTTTGCTGCCGTGAGCTTCTACTGGGCGATGGGAGGCACGGTCGGCGTTGAGACATTAGGCAGCGCCTTTAGCGATCCGGCTGTCACGAATGACCCGCTGTTTGTGGCGTTCGTGTGGATCACCGGCATTCTCAAGGTCTTGGCGGGCGTGTTTGCCCTGGCAGTGGTGCAGCCCTGGGGCCGGAATATTCCCCGCTGGATCCTGCACACCGCGATCTGGGCTATCGGGGTTCTTTTGACCGTGTACGGCGCTGCGCTCTTGATCCAGCATGGTCTGATGGTCATGGGCGTTATCGAAATACCTACGTCGATTGGATCGATAGCCGCGGCCCGCTGGCATCTATTTCTCTGGGACCCATACTGGTTGCTGGGCGGCATTCTATTTTTGGCCGCGGCCCTGTCTACAGCCAGAAATCGGAAATAGCGGCTAATGCGCTACGACCTCCGGGTCGCCCGCTGCTTCCACGCCGACAATCTGCGCCACGGGCGGCTCACCGCCGCCGCAACAGCTATCCGTCACGATTACATCGCCCGATTGCGTATGGATCACATGGAGTTGCCCGCCATAGGCGCGGCCCAAGTTCTCTGGGGTGAGGACGTCGGCAGGCGGGCCGTAGGCCACCAGGCGACGGTTGAGAAGGATCATCTTGTCAAACTGTTCGGCAGCCTGGTTGAGATCGTGCGTGGCGATCAGCACCGCCATCCCCTGGTCGCGCATCTGCGCCACGATCCGCAGGATCGCCTCCTGGCTGGGCAAGTCCAGCCCGGCCAGCGGTTCATCCAGCAAAAGCAGTTCCGCCTCTTGCGCCAGGGCACGCGCCAAAAAGACGCGCTGCTGCTGCCCGCCGGAGAGTTCGCCGATCTGTCGCTGGGCAAACGACCCCATCTCCACTTGATCCAGGGCTGCCCGCACCCGATCCCAATCCTGGCGGCTGGGGCGGCGCAGCATCCCGATCTGCCCCACACGGCCCATCATGACCACATCGGCCACATTGACCGGAAAACGCCAATCCACGCGGTTGCGCTGCGGCACATAGCCGACGCAGATGTGCCCGCCAGGGCCGCTTCCATAGACGCGCACGCGGCCCTGCTGGGGCTGGAGGATGCCCGCCACGACGTTGAACAGCGTGCTTTTGCCTGCACCGTTCGGCCCCACCACGGCCACCTGGTCACCGCGCGCCACGCGGAAGGAAACCCCCTCCAAGGCCCATGTGCCGTCATAGCGCGCACTCACATTCTCCAGTTCCAGCGTGGGCGCTGTCTGATCATGCGGGGCAGGTTGCGAAAAGAAACCCGGCATCGGCATTGTCCTTATCTCCACACTACACCGTCTGCGCCATGCGCGCCGTGCAATTCCATTCCAGATTGCAACGCACGCGCCATTGTAGCATACGCTGCGCCACACCCGAAATGAATGAGACTTAATCTCAATTAATGGCACAGCCGCTTGATTCAGTGAATAGGGTCATTTGTCAGTTTTCAGCTTCGCGCTCACCATGTATACTCAATGTGTACACCCCCCGTGCAGACCTTTGATCGCCCGCTGGTGTGATCACCCCTGCACAACATACAAACCCAAATGAAGGTACGGGACAGGCGTACTCAGCCGTCTCATCCCAAATTTCCTGTACAACGAGGAACTTTATGCACAATGTTTGGATTGGCTGCGGCCAAATCACCTGGAAAAACATCGATGAATCACAGGTCTTAGCCGAGATTGCACAAGCAGGCTATGCGGGCGCACCGGCAGGTCCGCACGCGGGTAAGACTGCGCAGGAGGTGCTTGACCTCTTTGCTCGCTACGGTCTCGAACCTGCCCCCGGCTATCTCAGCGGGCGCTTTTGGGATGAGGCAGAACAAGCCGACCTGCTCAAGCGGGCACGGGCATACGCCGACTTTGCCGCGGCGGTTGGCTGTACGGAACTCTATGTCGCGGCGGCGGGCTTTGACCAGTACATCACCGCCCGCGGCTTC
>CAZYQJ010000262.1:0-7228 GCA_964649925.1 uncultured Litorilinea sp. | reverse complement strand
ACGCAGCTTTGGCCTGCAAACCATGCGCGAGCGGGCGCACAGCGTGGGCGGCGAATTGACCGTCGTCTCCACACCCGGATCAGGGACGCGCGTGGAGTGCCGCTTACCCTCTGTGCGCCAGGACAAACTGGCCCGCAAGAGTCTGGTGATCCCATGAACCTGCGCGAGTGGGCGCTGCCCGTCTACACCATCCTCATGCAGCTTGCAACGGGCGCGCTGTTGGTTCTTTGGATCATTCGCGGGAGAGGGCGGCGGCGCTTTGGCGATGCCGCCACTGCGCCGATTGTGGGGCGGCTGCTGATGGTCTTGTTGGCCACCACAGCCATCGCCATTGGCGGCGCGCATTTCCACCTCAGCAAGCCCTTTATCTCCTTCCTGGCGATCCTCAATTTCCGCACATCCTGGCTCAGCCGCGAGGTCTTTTTTACGATGCTCTTTTTTGGCGGGTTGGGGCTGCTGGTGTTGCTGGAAGAAATGGCGCTGCGGCGGCCCCGGCTCTATGCGGCGCTCGGCTGGGGCACCATCGGCAGCGGGCTGATCAGCGTGCTGTGCATGAGCTACATCTATCTGATGCCCACCCAACCGGCCTGGGATTCACCGCTGACCGTTCTCTCGTTCTATGCCACGACACTGCTGCTGGGCATCGTCGCGCTGGCGGCGCTGCTGATGATGGATCTCAAGTTTGCCGAGGTGCGCGCCCCTGAAAGCGTGGTGCAGCGCAGCGAGGTCACGGGCCGGTTACTGCTTGGGTTTGCAGCCGCCGCGCTGCTGCTGGCTGTGATCGTGCTGGCGATCAATCTGGCCCAACTCAACCGGCTGCACATCGGCGGGCCGCTGGCCCAGATCAGCCTGGAACTGCTGTTGAGCATTTACAAGCCGCTGATCTGGCTGCGTGTGGGCTTTTTGGCCGCAGGCGTCGCCTGGTTCGTGGGCGCGGCGGGTGTACTGGTGTGGCGGCGCAAGACTGCCGCCGACCTGGTCGTGCCGGTCTATGTGGCCTGTCTGCTGGTCTTGGTGGGCGAGATCTTGGCACGCTTTTTGTTCTATGCCGCCCATGTACGGACGGGGTTGTAAACAAAACTGGACTAGGAGGAACCATGCCGCTTCGAGTATTGATTGCCGACGACCACAAACTCTTTCGCCAGGGGTTGATCGGTCTGATGGAAACGCGTGAAGATTTGGTGGAGGTGATAGGCGAGGCGTCCAGCGGCCTGGAGGCTGTGCAACTGGCCGAACAACTGCAGCCAGATGTGATCCTCATGGACATTTACATGCCGGAGGGGGACGGGCTGCAAGCTGCCAAGGTGATCCGCACACGCTTCCCGCAGATTGCCATTGTCATGCTCACCTCATCCGAAAACGACGAGCATCTCTACCAGGCTGTGCAGTTGGGCGCATCGGGATATCTGCTCAAGAACCTGGACGCGACCGAACTCTTTGACCTGCTCTCCGGCGTGACGCAGGGGGAAGCCGCCATGACGCGCGAGATGGCGTCGCGGTTGCTCAAAAACGTCGCCCGGCGGGCCGCAGATGCCAGCCGCGGCGAAGATGCCCTGACCGAACGCGAGTTGACCGTGCTGCGGCTGGTGGCCGTGGGCGACAGCAACCAGGAGATTGCCGACAAACTCTCGCTGTCGGTCAACACAGTCAAGACGCACATCCGCAACATTCTGGAAAAACTCCAACTGGAGAACCGCACCCAAGCCGCCAACTACGCCATGCACCGCGGGCTGGTCTCCACGTTGCCAACGCCAAACGGTGAATAAATCATTCTTTTGGGTGAGATCACTCCACCCGCGCGGGTGATGTGTCTTGTGTGAATCTCCGGTATCGTACAGGTACGACGCCGGACGAGACGCTCACCGGCAGGATTACGAGGGCGCAGCCGTTTGGTATGACGAGCGAGTGCGCTTATCGCGAACATCCATGTAAAGCGAGCAACTATGAGCAACAAGGACTTTTTGACCAAAACTCTGATCGACACGGTGATGACCCGGCGCAGCGTACTGAAATGGAGCGCGGCGCTTGGCGGCACAGCCGCGGTCGCCGGAGGTCTCCAACTCGGCTTGCAGGCCAGCAGCACGATGGCCCAGGCCGGAGCTGAAGGCGGCAGTGAGTGGGTGGCAGCGGCCTGCTGGCACAACTGCGGCGGGCGCTGTCTGTTGAAGGCGGAAGTGGTTGATGGGACGGTGACTCGGCTCAAGACCGACGACACCCACCCCGACAGCCCGGATTGGTTCCAGCAGCGCGCCTGTGTGCGCGGCCGTTCACAACGCCAGGTGATCTTGGGCGCAGACCGGCTTAAGTACCCCATGATCCGCAAGAACTGGGAGCCGGGCGGCGGCAAGAAAGAACTGCGCGGGCGCGATGAGTGGGTGCGCATCAGTTGGGATGAAGCGCTCGACATCGCCGCCAGCGAGATCAAGCGCATCTCCGAAAAGTACGGCCATGCCGCTATCTTCGATGCCACCCATTCCGCTTCGGATATTGGACGCACGCTGGCGCTCTATGGCGGCTATTCCCGGCGCTGGGGCAACGTCTCCTGGGGGACTTGGGGCGAGGCCTACCATGAGTTGACAGGCGTGTCGGGCAACGGGGCCAATTCCGGCAACGACCGCATCCGCCTGCGTGAAGCCAAATTGATCATCATGTGGGGGGCCAACCCTGCCGTGAGCAGCAACGGTAGCCCCACCTATCATTACATGCAGGCCAAGAAGGCGGGTGCGAAGTTTATCTTTATCGACCCGATCTATACCGACTCGGCAGCCGTCCTAGGCGACCAGTGGATTCCCATCCGTCCCGGCACCGACACGGCGCTGCTCCTGGGCATGGCCTACTACATGATCGTCAACGACCTGCACGACCAGGAATTCCTGGACAAGTACACGGTCGGGTTTGATGCCGAACACATGCCCGAAGGCGCAGACCCCAAGGACAACTTCAAAGACTACGTGCTGGGGACATATGACGGCGAACCCAAGACACCCCAATGGGCGTCGGCTATCTGCGGTGTGCCCGTCGATGTGATCCAACAGCTTGCCTACGAATACGCCACCACCAAGCCCGCCCTGATCCAGACGGCTGGCGCACCCGCTCGCATCAACAACGGCGAGTGTCTGCCCCATGCCATGCTGACCGTGGGCTGGATGACCGGCAACTTGGGCAAGCCTGGCGCCGGTGTCGGCCCCAATATGCACAACCGTGCAGCCAATGCGGGCCCACCGCTCGTCCGAGCCGGGAGCAACGGCGTCAAGTCCATTCCCAATCCGCTGCTGGAAGAGGGCGCGGGCAGCAAGGGCGGCCTCAACCTGATCAACAACTGTGAGATGTGGAATGCCATCCTCACCGGCGAGTATATCGCAGGCAAGCACGGCAAGCAGCCTATCAACGTTCAGATGATCGTCGAGATGGGCTTTGGTTCGCCGCTCAACCAGCGCGCTGGCGCAACGAAGGGTATCGAGGCCCATCGCAAGGTCGAGTTTGTGCTGGCGAACGGGCTGTTCTACACCAGCCACTGCAAATATGCCGATCTGGTGCTGCCGGTCACCAGTGAGTGGGAACGCTACGGCAGCTTCCAGACCGGAAACCGCGACATGCTGATCTGGGCACGCCAGGTCATCGAGCCGCTGTTTGAAACCAAGGACGACCTCTGGATCGCCCGTGAGATCGGCGTGCGCCTGGGGTTGGACCCCGACGAAATCATGCCGCTCAGCCCGGAGCAGATGTTCTTTAACCAACTGGCGGGCGCAGAGGTCATCAAGGAAGACGGCTCCGGCTATGAGCCGCTGGTGACCATCACTGCCGAGGACATTGCCGAGATGGGCGTCGAGGGCGAGCCGCAGACGGGGCGCATCACCCTGGCCGAGTTCCGCGAAAAAGGTGTCTATTCGGTGCCGCGCAGCGCAGACGATGCCCTGGGCCACACCGAACTGGAAGACTTTATCAAGGACCCGGCGGCCAACCCGACGGCGACACGCAGCGGTAAGCTCGAAATCTACTGCGAAGCGTTGTCCGAGTGGATCGCCGAATGTGGGTTCAACACCAAAGACCCGCTGCCCAAGTATGACCCGCCCATCGAAGGCTATGAGATGGCGCGTGACAGCGAGGAGTATCCGCTGCAACTCATCACGATTCACTACCAGCGGCGCAGCCATTCCAGCTTTGACAGCGTGCCGTGGCTGCGGGAAGCTTTCCCGCAGGAGTTCTTCATCAATCCGGTGGACGCAGCCAAGCGCGGCATCAAGAACGGCGATATCGTCAAGATCAGCAGCCGCCACGGCTCCATCCTGCGCCCGGCCTTTGTGACCGAGCGCATCATCCCGGGCGTCACGACGGTGGGTCAGGGCGCTTGGATCGAGATGGATGAGGAGACAGGCGTCGACAAGGCCGGATGCACCAACATCCTGAATGGGGACTATGCCACCGGCCAGGGCCACTCCGGACACAACACCTGTAATGTCCAGGTGGAGAAGGTCGACACACCGCTTGCGCCGGACTATCAGTGGCCGCAGCGCATCATTTTCTGAGAGGTCGAGCCATGACAAATCAATTGGCTTTTTACTTCAACGCCAGCGCCTGCACGGGCTGCAAGGCATGCCAAATCGCCTGCAAGGATCGCAGTAATCTGCCGGTCGGCGTGACTTGGCGACGGGTCTATCAGTACGGTGGCGGCAACTGGGTTCCCCACCCGGACCAGCCTGACATTCTGATTCCCAACAACATGTTTGTCTATTCCATGTCGGTGTCGTGCATGCACTGCCAGGAGCCGCTCTGCGTGGAGATCTGCCCCGCAGCCGCCATTACCAAGCGCGACGACGGCGTGGTGCTAATCGACGGCGACAAGTGCCTGGGCTGCCGCTACTGTGAATGGGCCTGCCCCTATGGAGCGCCGCAGTTCAACGAAGACACCGGCACCATGACCAAGTGCGACTTCTGTCAGGACTTGATCGCCAAAGGGGAGAATCCTGTCTGTGTGGATGCCTGCCCGCTGCGCGCCCTGGACTATGGCGACATCGAGGAGTTGCAGGCGAAATACGGCACGGATGTCACGGCCATCGAACCGCTGCCCACTGCCGACCTGACCACCCCTTCGGTGGTCATCACACCGCATAAGAACGCTCAGGCCAGCGGCAATGGAACCGGCAAGATTCTGAGCGTCGAGGAGGCTTAAGATGGACCTGCATGAATGGGCCTTGATCGCCTTTACGATCTTGATGCAAATGTCGGTCGGCGCGTTCGTCGTACTCGGCATCGTCCACTTCTTTGTCAAGCGCGGTGCAGGCGAAGCCCAGGCCGACCGCATGAGCGACCTGGCGCTGCTGGCCATCGGCCCTGTGCTGGTGCTGGCGATGGTCGCCTCCCTGGGGCACCTGGGCAACCCGATGCGCGCCCCCTTCGCCATCACCAACTGGGATACCTCCTGGTTGAGCCGGGAAATCCTGTTCACAGCGGCGTTTGTCGGGGTGGGCGGGGTCTTCGCCATCATGCAGTGGCGCAAGCTCGGGTCGTTCGCGCTGCGTACCGCCATCGCTTGGGTGGCCGCGCTCATCGGACTGGCTGCCGTGTACAGCATGGCGCAAATCTACATGCTGCGCACCGTGCCCGTCTGGAACACGCCTGTGACCGTCGTCCAGTTCTTTACCACGACATTCCTGCTGGGGTCGCTGGCAGTCGGCGCAGCCTTCTCGGTCAACTATGCGATTCAGCGACGTCGAGACCCGAGCTGCGCCGAAGAACAATGCAACCTGCTGCGTGCCGCCTCACGCTGGATTGCGCTGACCGCGGTCGTGCTGCTGGGCGTGGAGTTCGTCGTCGTGCCCATGTACATGGCTTCGCTGGCGGGCAACCCGCTGACCGCAGCCGCCGGTCAACTGCTGGTGCAGGACTATGGCTGGATGCTCTTCTCCCGGCTGGCGCTAGTCTTCCTCGGGGCGGGCGTTGTAGGGCTGCTGGTCTACCGCTACGCAGTGAGCGCGGCCAGCCCGCAAATGCTCGGCACGCTGATGGTCGTCGCCTTTGCACTGGCCTTAGCGGGCGAAGTTTTAGGCCGTTATCTCTTCTATGCGAGCCACACCGGCTCCATATTATAGGTTTTTCCTTCTCTGGGGCGGTGGGGGGCGGCGCAAGCCGTCCCCCGCTTTGATTTAGGGACGGTTGTCCAGGGCGCACAAGTGCTTGCAGGGGACTGATGACCCTGTTGGATCGGGTGTGGTTCGGGTATCTTGGTCGCAAGTACGATTTCGAGGAACACACGAACCAAGGAAGGGCAATAGAATCCAACCATGATCATTCGCATTGACGAATCGACCATTCACCAAATCAAGAACCGGGGCCTGCAGAGTGAGGCCGCGCGCTATCTTCAGATTCACGACGGTTTTATGCAGCAGATCCGCCGCTTTGGGATCGAGATAGACGACCATGATTACGGCTCCGAGACGGAAGTGCGTCTGACCCACTTGCAGCAGACCGGGGCAATGCTGCGCAATGACAACAAAAGCGTGGTGGTCAACAGCATCTCCCCGGCTTGTGTGGCCTGCCAGACCGGTGTGGGCAGCGCCACCTTCTTTATCTCGCTGCGCTGTCACCGATCCTGTTTCTACTGCTTCAACCCGAATCAAGAAAATTACGCCCACTTCCAGACCCATCAGCGCCCTGTGATCCAGGAGTTGGACCTCATGGCCGCCTCTGGACAGCGGCTGGACCATATTGCGCTCACTGGCGGCGAACCGCTGCTGCACAAAGACGAAGCCGTGGGCTTTTTCACCCACGCCCGCACCCGCTTCCCCAAGGCCCACCAGCGGCTCTACACCTGCGGCGACTATGCCGACAAACCCACGCTGGCGCGGCTGCAGAAAGCCGGTCTGGACGAAATCCGCTTCAGTATCCGTATGCACGATCTGGAGAAGGGGCAGCGCTTTGTCTTCGACCGCATTGCACTGGCAAAATCCTACATCCCACATGTGATGGTGGAAATGCCCATCTGGCCCGACACCTTTGACATCATGTGCGATGTGCTGCGCGAACTGGATGCGCTGGAGATTGACAGCATCAACCTGCTGGAACTCTGCTACCCGCTGACCGACCCGCAGCCCTTCAAGGCGCGCGGCTTCAAGGTCAAGCGGCGGCCCTATCGTGTGCTGTATAACTACTGGTATGCGGGCGGGCTGCCCGTGGCACGCAGCGAACTGGTCTGCCTGGACTTGCTGGAGTTTGCCCAGCAAGAAGGACT
>CAZYQJ010000261.1:5928-7235 GCA_964649925.1 uncultured Litorilinea sp. | reverse complement strand
CGCGCCGAGATCGACCGCCTTGTCGAAATTCTGGGCAATGAAGACTTGCTGCGCGCCCATGTCTATGCCGTGTGGCTGACCGAATCGGGAATGAGTCTGGGCAATTCGCTGCGCGATGTGCTGGACTTACATGGAGATGCGCCGACGCTGGCGATCCTGGCGCAGAAACGCGCGCATTTAGCGGATCCAGCCGCTCGGCAGCGGGCGTTGACCCGCCTGGAACGCATCTTCCGCTCGATTGAAGGCGACCTGCGCGACGCCGGTTGGTACACCGCAGACTGGGTGCAGCGCCAGTTGGACCGTGTAGCCGAGACCTTTGACCGCGCCTGTGACCGCTGGCGCGACCTCTACCGGTCGGCGCGCAGACAGCGAGAGGTGCAAAACCAGATCATCGGCGATGCCTCGCGTTCGCAGGCGGACAAGGATCAGGCCAGGCGGCTGCGGTCCGAAGCAGAGGCGCAACTGGATCTGCTCATCGAAAACAAGAACCTGGTCCAGTCGGACTTCTATAGTTACCGCTACTTCGCCAGTGAAGGATTTCTGCCTGGTTACAATTTCCCGCGCCTGCCCCTGTCTGCGTACATCCCTGGTCGTGGCAGGCGGAACGCTGACCGCGATGAATACCTGAACCGTCCGCGTTTTCTGGCGATCTCCGAGTTTGGGCCGCGCAGCATCATCTATCACGAAGGCTCGCGCTACATTGTCAACCGCGTCATCCTGCCGGTCGATGAGAACGCTGACAGCGGCATCCCGACCGGAGAGGCCAAGCTCTGCCCGCGCTGCGGATATCTGCATCCGGTCGTCGAAGGCCAGTCGAATCCCGACCGCTGCGAGCAGTGTGAAGCCTATCTAGAGACTGCCCTTCAGCCGCTCATGCGGATGCAGAACGTGACCACCAGACGCCGCGACCGCATCAACTCCGACGAGGAGGAGCGCACGCGCATGGGCTATGAACTGCGCACGGGCGTGCGCTTTGGAGCCATCGACCATATCTCGCAAAAGCGGGTGGGGCGCGTGCTGGACAGCCAGGGGCAGGAACTGTTTGCGCTGACCTACGGCCATGCGGCCACCCTCTGGCGTATTAACCTGGGCTGGCGCAGGCGCAAAGACCCCAGCACCTATGGCTTTGTACTCGACGTCGAGCGCGGCTACTGGGCGCGCAACGAGCAAGCCGTGGAAGACGATAAGGATGACCCCATGAGTGGGGTGCGGATGCGCGTCGTGCCTTACGTGGAGGACCGACGCAACTGCTTGCTGATCGAGCCAAAGGTGACGCTCTCGCACGAGCAGATGGCGACCTTGCAGCC
>CAZYQJ010000261.1:0-5918 GCA_964649925.1 uncultured Litorilinea sp. | reverse complement strand
AACGCCATCCAGGTGCTGTACCAGTTGGAGGACAATGAACTGGCCGTGGAGCCGCTGCCCACGCCCGGAGAACGCCGCCAAATCCTGCTCTATGAGTCTGCTGAGGGCGGAGCCGGGGTGCTGCGCCAGTTGTTTGACCGGCCACAGGCCATGGCCGAGGTCGCGGCGAAAGCGTTGGAACTCTGCCACTTTGACCCCCATACCGGCGAAAACCGGCGTCGCGGCCCCAACAGCCGCCACGACTGTGAAGCGGCCTGCTACGACTGTCTGATGAGCTATTCCAACCAGCCTGACCACCGGCTGCTCGACCGACTGTTGATCCGCGACCTGCTCCTGCAACTGGCGCAGAGCACGGTGGAGGCCAGCCCAACCGCGCTGCCGCGCGCCGATCATCTGCGCCATCTCAAGACGCAATGCGACAGCGAGTTGGAGCGTGAATGGCTGGACCTGATAGATAGCCTGGGTCTGCGGCTGCCCGACGAGGCGCAGAAGCTTTTTGAGCATTGCCATACCCGCGTCGATTTCTACTACCGCAGCCAGAACGCCGTCATCTTTGTGGACGGCCCCATGCACGACCTGGACCCCGACCAGGACCGGCGCATCGACGACTGCTTGACCTTTGACATGGGCCAGGAAGTCGTCCGCTTCCATCACGCCGCCGACTGGCGCGCCATCTGCGCCGCTCATCCTCACATTTTTGGCACACTGCCGCAAATCAAACGTTAGGAAGGATCGCGCTGTGAGTTATGCAGTAGGTTCTTTAGTCAGATCACGCGGGCGCGAGTGGGTAGTCCTGCCTGAATCCAGCGAAGACCTTCTGGTGCTGCGGCCCCTGGGCGGCACGGACCAGGAACGCGCTGACATCTACCTGCCGCTGGAGCAGAACGACATCCACCCGGCGAGCTTTGCTCTGCCCGACCCCGATCACCCAGGCGATTTCCTCTCCTGTCGCCTGCTGCGCGATGCCGTGCGGCTGGGCTTCCGGTCCAGCGCCGGGCCCTTCCGCTCGTTTGGGCGCATCAGCGTTGAGCCGCGGCCCTATCAGTTGGTGCCCCTGCTCATGGCGCTCAAGCTGGACCCCGTGCGGCTGCTCATTGCAGACGACGTGGGCATCGGCAAGACCATTGAGGCGTTGCTGATCGCGCGGGAACTGATCGACCGTGGCGAGGTGCGCCGGTTGGCCGTACTCTGCCCGCCGCACCTGGCCGAGCAGTGGCAGGATGAACTGCGCGACAAGTTCCACATCGAGGCCGAACTGGTGCTGCCCAGCACGGTCAACCGGTTGGAACGCAACGCCGCGGCCAACCAGTCGCTTTTTGACCTTTATCCGCATGTCATTGTCTCGACCGAGTACATCAAGTCCAGCCGCCGCCGCGATGACTTTGTGCGCGCCTGCCCCGAACTGGTAATCGTGGACGAGGCGCACACCTGCGCCTATTCCGCCGACAACCGCGGCGGGCGGCATCTGCGGCACCAACTAGTGCGCGAACTCAGCACTGACCCCATGCGCCACTTGATCCTGGTGACCGCCACGCCACACAGCGGCGATGAAGGCGCGTTCCGCTCGCTGCTGAGCCTCCTGCGCCGTGACTTTGACGACCTGCCCGAAGACCTGAGCGGCCGCGAGCATGAACGCTTCCGCCGCGAGGTCGCCGCCCACCTGGTTCAGCGTCGACGCGCCGACGTGCGCGAGTACATGGAGGCCGACACCCCTTTCCCCACGCGCGAGGATGCCGAGGAAAGCTACCGGCTGACCGCAAGCTATCACCGTCTCTTTGATGCCGTGCTGACCTATGCCCAGGAGCGGGTGTTGGATAAGAGCGGCGACCGCCGCATTCAGCGTGTGCGCTGGTGGTCGGCCCTGGCACTGTTACGCAGCCTCGCCAGCAGCCCGGCAGCCGCAGCCGCCACCCTGCGCGCACGTTCGGCCACGGTCGAGACTGAAACCGTCGAGGAAGCCGACCGGATAGGCGAACGCACCGTGCTGGACCTGGACGACGTCGATACCGCAGAGGTCATGGACGTGACGCCGGGCAGCGAGGAGGATGGCGAGGCCGCACCCTCCAACCGGGCGCGGCTGCGCCGTCTGGCCGCCCAGGCCGAACAGCTTTACGGCCCCGAACACGATGCTAAACTGGCGACGGCCATTCGCCTGGTCAAAAGGCTGCTGGCCGACGGCTATCACCCGATCCTCTTCTGCCGCTTTATCGCCACTGCTGAATATGTGGCCGACCAACTGCGCCAGGCACTGCCCAACTCGGTGGAGGTGGCGGCGGTGACCGGCACGCTGCCGCCCGCCGAGCGTGAACAGCGCGTCGCCCAACTCGGTGCATTTGCGCAGCGCGTCCTGGTGGCGACTGACTGTCTGAGCGAGGGCATCAACCTGCAAGACCACTTCAACGCGGTCATGCACTATGACCTGAGTTGGAACCCGACCCGGCATGAACAGCGCGAAGGCCGCGTCGACCGCTACGGCCAGCCCAGCCCCACCGTGCGCACGCTCACCTATTACGGCATCGACAACCAGATTGACGGGGTGGTGCTGGACGTGCTGCTACGCAAGCACAAGGCGATCCGCACGTCGCTGGGCATCTCGGTGCCGGTGCCGGGCAGCACCAGCGAGGTCGTGCAGGCGTTGTATGAAGGGCTGCTGCTGCGCGGCGCACGCGCCCAATCTCGCGGCCAGCTTTCGTTTGCCGAACTGGAGAGCGGCTTCACCGCGTCCGCCTTTGAGGATCTCAACACCCACTGGGACAACGTGACCGAGCGCGAGCGCCGTTCGCGCACGATCTTTGCCCAGCGCACGCTGGACGTGCAGGAGGTGGCCGCCGAGTGGCAGGCTGTGCGTGATGCCATTGGTTCCGGCGTGGATGTCAAACGCTTCGTACGCGATACCGTCCTGGCCCACGGTGGCTCCGTGGGGGAGAAGAACGGGGTGCTGGAGGTGCGCCTGCCCAACCACGCGGCCCTGCGCGCCAGCGTGGGCGATGCGGATCACTTCCGCGCCGTTTTTGAACTGCCCGTGCGCGATGGCGCGCGCTATTTGACCCGCACCCACCCCATCGTCACCGGGCTGGCAACCTATGTGCTGGATACGGCGCTCGACCCGTTGAACGAGGGGGTAGCGCGCCGCAGCGGCGCGATCCGCACGCGTGCCGTCAGCCAGACCACGACGCTGCTCCTGCTGCGCTACCGTTTTCACATCATCACGCACAAGGGCGGCGACGAGATCCCGCTGCTGGCCGAAGAGTGCGACCTGACCGGCTTCCGCGGCGGCCCTGCCAACCCGCAATGGCTCACCCCCGACGAGGCCGAAACGCTGCTCCAGGCACGGCCCGACCAGAACATCGCACCTGCTTCAGCGGCGCAGTTCGTGCGGCGCATCGTGGACGCCATGCCTGCTTTGCAGACCAGCCTAGACCAGCGCGTCGAGCAGCGCGCCCAAGAACTGCTGGCCGCGCACCAGGGTGTGCGCGCCGCCGCCCGGCTCACCGGCGTGCGCCACCGCGTCGATCCGCAGTACCCGCCGGACGTCTTGGGGATTTTCCTGTTAATCCCAATCATGAACTGATAGTGAATGCCCTATGCAGACCATTGCCCGCTCCACCTTTACTGCTGTCAAGACGGAAGGCGGCTTGCTGCCTGCTGATGTGCTGCAGCGCATCGCCGAGGGCCGCGACCTGGACGGCCTGCGCGCCGAGGATTACCACCTCTCCGGCGAACGGCTCAACGAGGCCGCCACCCGATCCTGGAACCGCTGCCTGGGCGCGTGGGCCGCGTTTACCCGCCAGCGCCAGATGCTGGCCGAACACGAAACCGGCACGAGCCTGACGCGCGAACGCTGGCTCCTGATCCTCTTCCAAGAATTGGGCTATGGCCGCCTGCCCCCCGCGCGCGGGGTGGAGATCGACGGCGTCTCCTATCCCATCAGCCACCTGTGGCAGTCCACCCCCTTTCACCTGGTCACCTTTAAGCAGGATCTGGACCGGCGCAGCGAGGTCGGCACCGCGCTCAAGCGCAGCCCCCACAGCTTGATGCAGGAACTGCTCAACCGCTCGACCGACTACCTGTGGGGCTTTATCTCCAACGGGCTGCGCCTGCGCATTCTGCGCGACAACGCCAGCCTGAGCCGCAGCGCCTATGTCGAGTTTGACCTTGAAGCCATCATGGAAGGCGAACTCTACGCCGACTTCGCCCTGCTCTGGCTCGTCTGCCACCAAAGCCGGGTGGAGGATTTAGGGAGTAGTGAGGTAGGGAGTAGGGAAATCGGGGCAGAGGCAGAAGCGGAGGATGACGCTGCTTCTGGCCCTACTGCCTACTCCCCACTCCCTACTCACTCCTATGATTGCTGGCTGGAGCATTGGTCCAAGGCCGCGGCGGAACAGGGGACGCGCGCCCTGGACGCGCTGCGCGATGGGGTGCGCGATGCCATCGACGTCCTGGGCAGCGGCTTTCTGGCCGAGCGCGCCAACGCTGACCTGCGCCGCCGCCTTCAGTCGGGCGAGTTGAGCACACAAGGGTATTACCACCAGGTGCGCCGCCTGGTCTATCGCCTGCTCTTTCTCTTTGTGGCCGAGGACCGCGACCTGCTCCTGCTGCCAGGGACGGACGCGGCCACGCGCCAAACCTATCTGGATTTCTACTCGGTCAGCCAACTGCGCCGCCTGGCCGAGAGCCGCCGCGGGGGCGCGCATCCTGACCTCTACCGCCGCCTGCGGCTGGTCCTGTGCCTGCTGCGCAAAGGCTATGCTCCCCTGGGGATGCCTGGCCTCAACATCTTTCTCTTCTCTGCCGATGCCACGCCCGACCTGGACGAGGCAGACCTCAGCAACCGCAGCCTGCTGAAAGCCATCTTTGCCCTGGCCTTCACTATCGAGAACGGCGTGCGCCGCCCGGTGGACTACCGCAACCTCGACACCGAGGAGTTGGGCAGCGTCTACGAATCGCTGCTCGAACTGCATCCCCGTCTCGACCTGGCCGCATCCACCTTCACCCTGGAAGCCGTCTCCGGGTCCGAACGCAAGACCACGGGCAGCTATTACACGCCGACCGCGCTGGTCAATGAACTGCTGGACTCCGCCCTGGAGCCGGTGGTGGCGCGGCGGCTGGCGCGGGCGCGGCGAATGAGGGAGGTAGGGAGTAGGGAGATAGGGAGTAGGGGCAGAGAACATCAAGAGAGTAGAGCCTATAGGGAAAAGGGAGAAGGGCATCATGGGCGCGATCAGGTCGTATCGGGACCTGAGGGTGTGGCAAGCGGGCATGGACGTGGCCGCAATGTGCTATCAGGTGACACGGGCATGGCCGCGGGAAGAGGCGTTCGGTCTGACCAGCCAGGCGCGACGGGCCGCGACCTCGATTCCAGCCAACATCGCGGAGGGGTATGGCCGGGAGGGACGCAAGGAGTACCTTCAGTTTCTGCGCATCGCCCAGGGGCCTCTGAAGGAACTGGAGACGCATCTGCTATTGGCGGTACGCGTCGACCTGGCGGCGAGCGGGACGGTGACGCCGCTGCTGGCCCAATGCGAGGAGTTGGGCAGGATGCTCCACACACTGATCCGCAAGCTGGAGGCGCGCCCCTAGCGGCTGCCCCTACTCCCCACTCCCTACTCCCTACCTCCCTCTCTGCCTACCCCCCTCTGGAGCGGGCGATTCTCTCTATCAAAGTCCTTGACTACGCCACCGGGTCTGGGCATTTGTTGATCGGCGCGGCGGGGCGGCTGGCGCATCACCTGGCCGTCGTCCGTACGGGCGACGACGAGCCGGGACCGGATCATGTGCGCCACGCCCTGCGCGATGTCGTGCGCCACTGCATCTATGGCGTGGACGTCAATGACATGGCCGTCGAACTGTGCAAGGTGGCGCTGTGGATGGAAACGCTGGAGCCGGGCAAACCGCTGGGCTTTTTGGACGCCCACATC
>CAZYQJ010000260.1:0-7248 GCA_964649925.1 uncultured Litorilinea sp. | reverse complement strand
CTGGAGCAGCAGCGGTAGCTCGGCAACGCTGCGCAAGAAATCGTCGGGCGCAGGTGGGTATAGATGCCAGTTCTTTGTCTGGGTAATCGGCATGAGACACTTACAATTTCTGGTCGAGGCCCGCTGCAAAATGCACGCTGTCCTGAGCGATAAGGCTCGATGTCGGGACCTTGCTTCCGATTATAGACTGTCCGCCGCGGCCTCACAAACCCTTAGGGCCGCAGACCTCGTTGGCCGCGCAAACCCTTTGGCAGCGGGCTTGGCCTATGGTAAGCTAGCTGCATGTCATCCACGTTGGATCGCTTGCGCCGCCTAAGCAGCCTGCGCGAGCCGCGGATCCAGTCCGACCCAGAGCCGATGCCCCCGCCTACCAGCCCCGCACAGCAGGGCCGATCATCCGGCGCGCTGCATGAACTTGTCCAAGGCGAACCGCTGGAAAACACGGGCGGCGTCTGCTTTGTCAGCACGCACGCCTACCCGTTGGAAGAGCCGCGCGGCCCCGCGCCGCTGGGCAGCTTGCTCTCCGCAACGCCTGCCATCTTCCATCGCTATTACCCGAACTTCCGGCTGAACACCACCGCCGACTACCGCCGCGCTGCGTTTCTCGACACCGAGACGACCGGCCTGGGCGGCGGCGCGGGCGTCTATGCCTTTATGATCGGCGTCGGCACCTTTGAACCCTGGGGCGATCCATCAGCGGAGACAGCCACCCACTTTGTCGTGCGCCAGTTCTTTATGCGCAACCCTGCCGAAGAACGCGCCGTCCTCGTCGCCCTGGCCGAGTTGCTCGACAACTATGAGATGACCGTCACCTTCAACGGTCGCACCTTTGACCTGCCCCTGCTGCGCGCCCGTTATTCACAAAACCGCCGCTTTGCCGCCCTACGCAACGCCGCCACCCTGTTGGCCGAAGACCGTCCCCACCTGGACCTGCTCTACCCGGCGCGGCGGCTGTGGCGCAAACGCCTGCAAAGCTGCCGCCTGATCAACCTGGAGACTCGGGTCCTGGGCATCCAACGCAGCGAAGACGACGTGCCTGGTTATCTGATCCCCACGCTCTACACCGACTATCTACGAACCGGCAACGCCGCCGAAATGCGCCGCGTCTTCTATCACAACTGCGAAGACATCGTCACGATGGTCGGGCTGGCCGAACGGCTGAACTGCGCCTACGCTGAAACGGACAACGCCGCGCTCGATGGGCTGGACCTGGCCGCGCTCGCCCGCGTCCATGAGCAAAACGGCCAACCGCATGAAGCCGAACGCTGCTATCGCCGTGCCCTGGATGCGGTCCGCAACCCGCGCCAGCGCGCCGAGGTCTTCGCCAGCCTGGGCCAGCTTCTCAAGAAACAAAAACGCTGGGCCGAAGCCGCCGACATCTGGCAGCTTTGGCTCACCTCGGTGCCCGGCGCTGACCCTACGCCCTACGAAGAGCTAGCCAAGTACTGCGAATGGCAGATCAACGACCTTGAACAAGCCGAGATGTGGACGGCATGGGCGCTGCACACGCTGCGTACTGCCTCCCCCGCCCACGGCTTCCCCGGCGCAACCGCCCGGCTCGAACACCGCCTGGCCCGCCTGCAGCGACGCCGCGCCGGTGGTCGCGACGCGGCTGGAACAACGCCAACACACGAGTAACCTAGCGTAGCCGTAGACGCAGTTGGCCGCGCCTTGCACTGGCTCCCGCGTGGTCTGGCTGCGCCGTTTGTACCGTTCTTTGTCGTTGCAACTGATTTCACCCATTCACTGAATAGCCGATACGAGTAAGGAGGGCACGATGGGCCTACGCTTTCCAAGCCAAGCCTGGACGGAAGTGTTCTGTGAGACGATCAACACCAGCGATGCCTATGCCAGCGCCGCCAAGACCTGGGAGGGAGACTTCCTCTTTATCGTGGATCAAGGCAGCGGCATTTATGTCGACTTATGGCATGGCAAATGCCGCGCTGCCGAATTTGTGCCCGACCCCTCCACCAAACAACCCGAATTCAAAATCACAGCCAGCATGGACAAGTGGCGGCAGGTGATTGAGGGCAAGCTAGACCCCATCCAGGGGCTGGTCACCCGCCAGCTTAAGCTCGACGGCAACCTCGTCAAGATCATGAAGAACGTCAAGGCGGCCCAGGAACTCGTCCGCTGCGCCACCCAGATTGACACCGACTTCGGCTAAATGCACCGCCTATCATCATAAAAGGCCATTGCCTATGGGGGGTCTATGTGGTTCTTTAATGCTCCCGAAATCGTCTTTGGCGAGGACGCGCTCAGCTATCTGGAGCAACTCCAAGGCGAGCGCGCCCTGATTGTCACCGACCCCACGCTGCACCAACTGGGCTTTACCGCGCGCGTGGAGCGCCCGCTCCATGCCGCCCAGATTGCCACGCATGTCTTTGCCGAAGTAGAGCCAGAACCGAGCATCCAGACCGCACAGCGCGGCGCGGCCATCGCCGCCGAGTTCTGCCCGGACTGGATCATCGGGCTGGGCGGCGGCAGCGCCATCGATGCCGCCAAAGCCATACAAGCCCTCTACGAACGGCCCGACCTCGAACCGGAAGCCATCAGCCCCATCATCCCCCTGGGGATCACCCGGTCCAAGTTAATCGCCATCCCCACCACCAGCGGGACCGGCAGCGAAGCGACCTGGGCGCTTGTCCTCACCGATACCGCCGAGAAACGTAAGATCGCGCTTGCCAGCCGAGAACTCATCCCACGGCTGGCCATCGTTGACCCGGTCATGACCAGCCAACTCCCTGCGCAGTTGACCGCAGACACCGGGCTGGACGCGCTGACACACGCCATCGAAGGCTACACCTCCACCTGGAGCAGTGACTTCACCGAAGGGCTTTGCCTCAAAGCCTGCCAATTGGTCTTTCGCTATCTGGAGCGCGCCGTCGCCGATGGCAGCGACCTGGAAGCGCGCGAACACCTTGCCAATGCCGCCACCATTGCCGGGCTGGGCTTTGGTAACGCCAACCTGGGCATGGCGCATGCCATGGGCCACAGCTTTGGCGGGCTGTTCAAACAGCCGCATGGCCGCAGCGTGTCGCTCTTTCTCCCCTATGTGATGGAATTTACGCTCAACACCGGCTACAGCCGCTATGCCGACCTGGCGCGCTTCGCTGGGGTCAGCCAAGCCGACGACGACCTGCACGCAGGCCGCGACCTGATCGAACACCTGCGCCGTCTGCAGGCAAGCGTCGGCCAGCCTGCCTGTGTGGAAGCAATGGATATAGATAAAGATACATATACCGGTCTACTCGAAACCCTCTGTGACTACGCCGAGATGGACACCCAGATTCTCGCCGCACCGCGCATCCCGGATCGGGGCGAACTGGAGCAGCTTTTCACCTGTGCTTACCAGGGGGTAGGGGTCGATTTCTAGCTTACCTGTCGTGTTCGCCCCTATCAGGTAGGGTATACCCCCATTTGTACCTATTGTGTGTATCGTTTGCTATGGAAACTGACGCTATGCGCCCCTATAGTTCAAACCGAAACGCAGGAACCGAGTAGGCTGGTGGTCTGACACGAAATCGCATCGGCACCAAAGGGTGAGACTGGCATATGGGTAGGAAAGAACAAGGTGCAAAAGTGATTGTTGTAGCGAATCGTCCCCGATTCTTCCGCGAACTGCTGTATAGAGCCTTGGCCACCGCCTCAGAGGCATTCCATGTGATGGAGATCGCCGACGAAAGCCAGCTTGTCAAGAGCCTCAAAGGGCAGCAAGCCGATTGGGTGATCGTTACATCTGAAGAAGGATCGTCGCTCCCCACCGCAGCAGAGTCTTTACTTGCTTCACAGCCAACCCTCTCTGCCGTGGCTGTCTCGCCCGATGGCGCACGCGTCGAGGTCATCGCCGCCAATGCCGACAAAGGAGAGCGCACTCGTCAGGACTATCAGAATATTTCATTGGCGCAGTTGATCGCTGTCTTGGCGGCTCCCCCGCGCGCGGCCAATACATAGCCATCGCCGCCAGACGTGCCGCTGCGCCGACACAGCCAAATTCGCTTTCACAGCGCCCGTGCGGACCATCGCTGCCGCTCGCGGCGCTGTTCGTTTCAGCGAGAAAATGTGGCCCCGATAACTGGATCAGGTTGTGATTCACTGGACCTGTATCCAGGACAGATAGATCGGCCAAAGGAGATGCCATGAATGACCATTTCAGCGTCAGCGAATTACAGCAGTTGATCGCCTTTCACGGCGGCCCCGCGGTCTCCATCTATATGCCAGCCCACCGCGTGACCACGGCGAATCAGATGCAGGAAGACACAATCCGGCTCAAGAACTTGCTGCGCGAGGCGGAAACCCGCCTCAGCCAGACCGATCTGCGCACGACCGAAGCGCGCGAACTGCTGGCCCCGGCGCAGGATCTTATCGATAATGTCGAGTTTTGGCGGCATCAGAGTGATGGCCTTGCGATCTTTCTCGGCCAGGGAGTGACCCATATCTTCCGGCTGCCTATCGCGTTTGATACACTCCTCGTCGTGGCGGATAACTTCCACGTCAAGCCGCTGCTGTCCTTGCTTACCAACGACGGCACATTCTATGTGCTGGCGGTTAGCCAGAATAACGTGCGCGTCCTGCGCGGCAGCAAGCACACGGTAGACGAGTTGGACGTGGCAGGCGTCCCCGACAGCCTGGCCGAGGCCTTGCGTCTTGAAGACGCCGAACGCCAGCTTCAGTTTCACACCTCTACCCCGCCCGCAGCAGGCGGTGACCGCCGCTCCGCCATCTACCACGGGCATGGCGGCGGCCCCGAAGATGAGGGGAAGGATTGGCTCCTGCGCTACTTCCGCGCCATTGACAAAGGGATGCAAGAACTCTTGCAGGACGAACAAGCCCCGTTGATCTTTGCGGGCGTGGACTATCTGCTGCCTATCTATCAAGAGGCTAACACCTACCGCTACTTGATGGACACCGCCATCACCGGCAACCCGGAAGAACTTCGCCCCGACGAACTGCACAAAGCCGCCTGGGAGATCGTCGCGCCCCACTTTGCGCGCGCACAGTCCGAGGCGTTAGAAACCTATCAGCAGATGGCCGCTACCAACCAGGCCGCGCATACCATCCGCCAAATCCTACCTGCTGCCTATCAGGGGCGTGTGCAGACTGCCTTTGTCACCCACAACCAACACCTCTGGGGCACATTCGACCCTGAAACGTTGGAAGTCCATCTCGCCGCCGAGGAAACGCCTGACACCTATGACCTCTATGACCAGTTTGCCGTCTACACGCTGATGCGTAAAGGGCAGGTGTTTGTGGTCGAGCCTGGCACGCTGCCGGACGGTGCAGACGCTGCCGCCATCTTCCGTTACTGATCGAACCGCCGGGCAGGTCTCAACTCGATCTGCCCCACTCGCCACCTGCGTGAAACGCCATGCGACTATACAACTCTCTCACTCAACAGATCGAACCCTTTCACCCGCAAAGCGACAGGGTGACCCTCTATGTCTGCGGGATCACCCCCTACGACACCACCCACATCGGCCACGCCTTTACCTATGTAATGGCTGACGTGCTGATTCGCTATCTGGAATATCAGGGCTACAGCGTGCGCTATGCGCAAAACGTCACCGACGTGGACGACGATATCTTGCGTAAAGCCGCCGAAGTGGGTGAGGACTGGCGCACGCTGGGCAACCGCTGGACGCGTCACTATATCGAGGACATGCAGCAGCTTAACGTGCGCCCGCCCGACGCGTTCCCACGCGCCACGTCGGTCATCCCGCAGATCGTCGAGTCCGTGGAAGGCTTAATCCAAAAGGGGCTGGCCTACGTTGCCAACGGTTCGGTCTATTACCAGGTGGAAGCCTGGCCTGCCTTTGGCGATCTCAGCAAGCTGCCGCAAGATGCCCTGCTGCCAACCGCCAATGAGCACGGCAACCGGCCCGACGACCCCAACAAACGCAACCCGCTCGACTTTGTGCTCTGGCAGGCGCAAGCGCCAGGCGAACCCGCCTGGGACAGTCCCTGGGGCGCGGGCCGCCCAGGGTGGCACATCGAATGTTCGACCCTCGCCGCGCACCACCTGGGCGACACCATTGACTTGCACGGTGGCGGCAGCGATCTGATCTTCCCCCATCATGAGTGCGAGATCGCCCAGATCGAGCCGCTCACAGACAAGCGGCCCTTTGTCCGCCACTGGTTCCATACCGCCATGGTGCGCTATCAAGGCGAGAAGATGAGCAAATCGCTTGGCAATCTGGTCATGGTGCGTGATCTCCTGCAAGACTTTGCGCCGGACGCGCTGCGCCTCTATCTGGCCGACCATCACTATCGCACCCCCTGGAACTACGAGGAGGCCGGTCTGGTACGCGCTGCCAGCCTTGCCAACCGCATGGCGGCGGCGGCCAATGTGCTTGGCGGCACGCACGCGCCCGCTGTGGAATCCGCCAGTTGTGTGCGCACCTTTGAGCAGGCCATGAATGACGACCTCAACACCCATGCCGCACTCGGCGCGCTGGTGGAGTTGACCGACACCATCAACCAGGCCGCAGGGACAGGCCGCCATGTGGCGCAGGCGCAAGAGGATTTACGGCGCATGGCCGCTGTCTTTGGGCTGCGCCTGCACGAAGGGCCGCCCGAAGCGCGCGTGCAAGAGGGGTGGGCGCACCATCTGAGCGACTTTCAGGACTGATCCGAGATTACCCTCCACCTCAAATCCACCCCACGCAAAATCGCAGTGTGCGCTTGGCGCGCTTTTTGTTTATACTTACAGGACCAGGTACTTATCCGGCGGAGTCTACTTCGCCTGATCATGAGCATCCAACCGCACCGCGCCTATGGCCGGTGCATGGCATAGCGGAGATAACGATGAATGTCTGGATTGCCCTGATCGGCGGCATCATCCTTGGCTGGCTGGTCGAGTGGATCATCGACTGGTTTTACTGGCGGCGCGGCGCCCAGGCCTTCTACACTATGGAACATGAATTGAGGCAGGAACTGGCCGCGGCACGCCGCCAACTGGCCGAAGCCCAGGCAACCATTGAACGCCTACAAGGGCAATCCCCCCCGGACACACCTCCCTCGACCGGGCCCACTGCGCGTGCTGGCGGTTCCGGCGACAGCGCCAGCCACTTGACGCGCAGCAGCGGCGAACCCCGCACGCAGTAGGGACATGATGATCGCCTTTTATGTGGCGGTAGTGCTGACGGTGGCGGCCCTGGCGGCGCTCGTTCTGTTCGTCCGCCCTCCCCAAACGGATCAAACCGCCCCAACCACTCAGACCGCGGAGGCGGCCACTAACAGCCTCCCCTA
>CAZYQJ010000259.1:0-7259 GCA_964649925.1 uncultured Litorilinea sp. | reverse complement strand
ACCCCACGGCGGCCCCACGCTAATTGCCATGCTCAACATCCTCGAAGGCTATGACCTGCCCTCGCTCGGCCATAACTCGCCCGACTATATCTATCTATTGGGCATGGCGATGAAGGCAGCCTTTGCCGACCGCAACCCCCACATGGCTGACCCCAACTTTGTCGACGTGCCCCTGGAGTGGATGATGTCCAAAGAGCGCGCCGCCTACTGGCGCGACCGGATTGACGCGGGCGAGGAGATCGATGTCTCCTTCACCCCGACCGGCACCCCCACGACCACGCAGGTGACCGCGGTGGATGCGGCGGGCAACGCCATCTCGCTCACCCACTCATTGGGATCGTCGTCCGGCGTGATCACTCCCCACATGGGGTTTATGTACAACAATTCGATGGTCAACTTTCACCCGCTGGCGGGTCACCCCAACTCGATTGCCCCGCGCAAGGGCCGCACCACCGGCATGGCCCCCACCATCATCTACCAGGACGGCAGCCCTGTGTTGGTCTTGGGCGCGCCCGGCGCAACGCGCATCATCACCTCGCTGCTCCAGGTGATCGTCAACGTGATCGATTTTGGTATGTCGATCCAGGAAGCTGTCCACGCGCCGCGCATCGACTGCCAGATCGGGCCGATCCGCTGTCATCTGCGTATCCCCGACTATGTGCGGGACGAGGTTCGCAAACGCCATCCCATTGAGCCAATCGCTCAGAGCCACGGCGGTTTTGGGTTGGTCAACGCCATCACCATTGACCCTGTCAGCGGCAGCATGGCGGGCGCTGCAGACACCGGCAGCGACGGCATGGCGCTGATTGTTTGAAGCTGTTATCCCTGCTAATCAACGTGAAGTAGAGGAACCCGTGTCTACACAACTACAGGTGTTTGCCTTTGCCGGAAGCCTGCGCGCGAACTCCTATAACAAGGGGCTGATCCAGGCGGCTGTGGAGCTCGCGCCGCCCTCCATGTCGATTGAAGTCTTTGACCTGGCCCCCATCCCGCTCTTCAACGCCGACCTCGAAGCGGCGGGCACGCCGCCTGTCGTTCAAGAGTTTAAGCGCAAGATCAAGGAGGCCGACGCGCTGCTGATTGCCACCCCCGAATACAACTACTCGCTGCCCGGCGTGCTCAAGAACGCCATCGACTGGGCCTCTCGCGCCCTATCGCGCGATGAACCGCCTGCGCTCACAGGCAAACCCGCGGCCATCCTTGGCGCGGGTGGACGTTTTGGCACCGTGCGCGCCCAGGCCCATCTGCGCTATATCCTGCTGCACAACGACGTGAAACTGCTCAACAAACCAGAGGTGATGATCGTGCGCGCCTGGGAACACTTCGACCAGGACGGCACACTCACCAGCATGGAGGCGCGCCAGCAGGTGAGCGATCTCCTGGTCGCGCTGGAGAAATGGGTGCGGTTGTTGTGCGGGGAATCCGAAAGCAAACGGTGACCGGCACTTGCGAAGAGCCGGTCACCTTGTCGGGCTTGCAGCCCGACCTACCCTTGCCATCCCTACCGCCAGATCAGCGACAGTTCAGTGGCCGGGTCGAAGAACTGGAGTCGCGCTGGATCGAAGGAAACATAAACCGTTTCCCCCATGCGATAATCAGTCGACGGCTCGGCCAGGGCGTGGACCTCGCCTGCCGGCAGCTTGACCGTCACCAGGTCGTCGCGGCCCAGCGGCTCGACCACATAGACCTCGCCGCGGCCAGCATCGGGCTGCGGCTCGCGGCTCAACTTCACATCCTCCGGGCGGATGCCCACGATCACCGGCCCGCGGCCCGCCGCCTTTTCGCCGCGCGCCCGGTCTACCGGGGTCTGCAGCCCTTCCGCCGTGGCGCGCAGGTCGCCGTTCGAGCGCACCACCTCCGCCTCCAGAAAATTCATCGGCGGGTTGCCGACAAACCCCGCAATAAAAAGCGTTTGCGGCTGGTCATACAGTTCATCAGGCGTGCAGTAGGCCTGCAACCGGCCATCCTTGATCACCGCGATGCGGTCGGCCATGGTCATCGCTTCCACCTGGTCGTGAGTCACGTAGATGGACGTGATGCCCAGTTCCATCTGCAGCCGCTTGATCTCGGCGCGCATCGTCAGCCGCAGCCGTGCGTCGAGATTGCTCAACGGCTCGTCAAAGAGCAGCAGGTCGGGCTGTTTCGCCAGGGCACGTCCCAACGCCACGCGCTGCTGCTGCCCGCCCGATAGCTGGCCGGGCCGCCGGTCCAGCAGATGGCCGATCCCCATCTTATCCGCCACTTCCCGCGCCCGGCTGTCCATCACCTGCTTGGGCGTCTTCTTGAGCTTCATCGGAAAAACGATGTTCTCATAGACGGTCATATGCGGGTAGAGCGCATAGCTCTGAAACACCATGCCGATGTTGCGGTCTTTGGGCTGCACCTGGTTCATCACGCGCTCGCCAAAGCGCACGGCCCCGGCTGATGGGCGGTAGATGCCCGCGGTCATCAACAGCGTGGTGGTCTTGCCGCAGCCAGACGGCCCCAACAGCGCCACAAACTCGCCGTCGCGAATATCCATCGTGATGCTGTCCACCGCCACCACGTCGCCAAACCGCTTGGTCAGGTTGTCATACTGTACATTCATCTTACGCACCACCTTTGGAACCGCCGCCGAAGATGCTCAGCAGGTACTCCTGAGTAAAGAGGAAGAAGATCAGCACCGGGATCAACTGGAACAGCCCTACCGCGGCCACCTCGCTGTAATTGACCGGCACCGTCTCGCTGACCAGCGCGCGCAGGTACGGCGCGATGGTGCTTTGTTCCTGCGTCGTCATAAACGTGTACGGGATCAAGAACGCGTTCCAGCCGGAGATAAACGAAAAGATTGACAACGCCGCGATGCCCGGCTTGATCATTGGCATCACGATCTGCCACCAGGCGCGGAAGCGTGAGCAGCCATCTATCAACGCCGCCCGCTCCATATCCCAGGAGACCTGGTCAAAAAAGCCCTTCATCAACCAGATGCCCAAGGGCAGTTCAAGCGCCACGCTGACCAGGATCACGCCGCCAAGCGTGTTGTAGCCAAAGCCGCCGATCAACGGCAGCCCGCGGCCCAGGACCGGAATGCCGCCGATCCAGCGCAGCACGAAGTAGATCGCGATCAACAGCGTCACGCTGGGAAAAGCGTGCAGGATCAGCGTCGTCGCCAGGAACGTACGGCGGCCCGGGAAACTGATGCGCGACAGCGCATAGCCCGCCATTGACGAGACCAACACCACGCCGATAGTCAGCCCAACCGCCAGCACAAAGGTATTGAACGCCAGCCGCCAGATGATCGGGTCTTCCCAGAGGAAGGACCAGTTTTCCAGTGTCAAGCCGCCAAAGTTGCCGTCCCTGTCCACCGGGATCAGCCCGTGGGTTCGTTGGGCAAAGGTGGAGATCAAAATCCAAATATAGCCCACCACAATCGGCAGGGTCAGCAGCGACAGCAGCAGGATCGGCACAACCGCGCGCCGCTGGCTCCCCGCGCCCATGGTTTCTTCCATCACCCTCTCCTCAATCGCACTCGATCACCAGCGTCCGATCCTCGCCCCGCATCATAGGGCCTCGATCTTCGGTTCCTGCACCAGTTCGTTAAACTGGAAGTAACGCATATAGACCACGGCCATCACGATCCCCACCAGCACCAGGATCGTCGCCAACGCCGCGCCAAAGCCCCATTGGAAATTACCCCAGTAGTTGTTCAGCGCCCGGTGATAGGCCCACAGCGACCAGACCTCGGTGTTGAACTGCCCGTCGGTCAGCAGCAGGATCTGCTCGAACGACGTCAGCAGCGAAAGCGTCTGGTAGGTGGTAACAAAGAGCAGCGGCCAGCGGATCATGGGCAGGATCACATAGCGGATGCGCTGCCACAGCGAGCAGCCATCTACCAATGCCGCGATCATATAATCCCGTGGGATGGACTCGATGGCCGACGTAAAGATGATCATACCGAACGACGCCCCCACAAAGCCATTGGTCAGGACCACAAAGACCCAGGGCGCAGCTGGGATCCAGTTGGTCGGTTCCACCCCTAGCGGCCCCAGCACATGCTGGTTGAGCAGGCCAAAGGGCGCGTCCGCTGCGATGTATTTCCACATCATGATATAGACCACCGACGGCGTGATGCGCGGCAGCAGCCAGAGCGCGCGGAAAAAGAAACCTGCGCGCCGCGGGATATGCGTGCTCAGCAGCGCCACCACCAACGCCATCGTGATGTTGAACAGGCTCAGCGTCAACACCACATATTTCACCGTGTTCCAGGTGATCACGCGCGCTTGCGGGTTTTCGACAATGCGCCGGTAGTTTTCCGTCCCGACCCAGTTCCAGTTCTGAAATCCGGTGGCCGAACTGAGGTCAGTGGCCGACAGCCCCACCGTAATAAAAACCGGAATCAAAAAGAAGGCGATTACTAGAATCGCGGCAGGGGCCATGAAGAGCAGCGGGCCGATGGCCCGGCGTAAGGTGTCGCCCCACGATTCGCGCCGGGGAGATACGCCAGCCGGAGCCAGGGCTTGCTCGCCGGATACGGTCATACGCTCTCCTTTACCACTATGTCCTTTCGCAACCAGGGGCCTGGCAGACCAGACCCCTGGATTCTATCACCATCATCATACACAGACTGAACGCGCTATTCACGCACGATCAGATAGTCGCCCAACTCCGACTGGAGTTGCTGCACAGCCTGTGCAGCGCCGTCGGCAGCCGAAATCTCGCCGTTCTCTACACGCACCAGATAGTCAAACAAGATATCATAGTACGGCCCGTACATAACATGATTGGGCTGGTAGAAGGCATAATCCAGCATATAGAGCGTATCCGAGAGCAGCCGGTCATTGGCGTACTCAGGATACTCAGCCTGCGACTTGACAATGCCCAGGTGTGTGCTGCCCACGGCATGCAGCGTGTTGATCTCGGGGGTCGTTGTCTTCGCCAGCACCGCGCAGGCCGCGGCTTGGTTGTTCTTGCCGGAAGCCGAAGACGCGGTGATCATATAGACCAGCGGATGTGAGAGAGTTGCACCCGACTCCCCGCGGAGACCACTTGGCTGGAGCGCGTACCCGACGAAGTCAAACAGGTAATCCTGGCCGCCCTCTTCGGCGACATAGTTCGTGGCCCACTCGGCCCACTGCCAGACGCCACCGTTCCAGAACAGCACATCCCCTGCCGACACCGTTTCGTGCCAGATGCTGAAGTCCGTACCGATGTAATTCTCCGGCGTGATCCCTTCCTCGACCACGCGCCGCTGGAAGGCATACCACTGTTCCACCGCAGCAGGGGTCACCACCAACTTATCCTGTTCGGCGTCATACAGTTCGCCGCCATAGGCATAGTAGTACTGAAGGTAATCTCCCCCCTTAGTCGGTCGATGCCAGTACCCATACCCTGGTTCCACGATACCGGCCTCCACTGCCTGCTTCGCCGTGGCGATCATGTCGTCCAGCGTAAACTCGCCGTCAATGATGCGCTGCGGCAGGCTGTCCACCTCTTCTTGCGTCCAGCCCAACTCCAGCAGTTTATTCTTGTGATAAAACATGGGCCGCGCCTCGGTATCCTGCGGCACGCCCCAAATCTTTCCCTGCCACGTCACCGAATTCCAGAGGCTGTCAATCACATCGTCGAACTCCGGATAGGACTGGCGGCACTCCTCGAACTCGATAATGTAGCCTGCATTGGCCCATACAGCCACGTCCTCATGGCCGGAAAGCACGATGTCCGGCGCTTCTCCGGCGTCTGCCGCCAGGGCCACCTTGCGCTTATAGTCCGCCCAGCCCGAGTCATCACGCGTGGGCACAACGGTCACATCAAAATCCTCGACGTTTTCAGCCGCCTGTACCGGGCCATCTGAGCGCCAGTGTTCTACCTCTGTGGCCTGTACCCAGACGGACACTTCTACAGGCCCGCCTTCGGCAGGAGCGGCGGCCTCCCCAGCCGACGCTGAATCTGGCTGTTCACCTGTGGGTGCGGCAGGTGCAGTGCATGCCACCATCAGCAGCAGCGCGAGCAGTAACACCATGCCCGCTGTCAGCCGGTGCACAGGGATTTTGGCAAGTGACATGGATCTTCCTCCTTGTTTACCAGGTCGAATTGTGTGGTTCATCGGAGCCAAGGGGTTCGAGAGGCGGTCTCAATGTGTGGTTCAAGACCGGGCTGGCTTCGATTATACCCTACTCAATGCTACAATGGAAGTGTACCTTTTCGTTTAAGCACTCGTTAACGGCTTGCCCGCCGCGGTTAACAGTCTGCGCCCGACCTGGATCGACAGGAGCGGCGCGACGCTCAGGAGTTTGACGTACACTGCACCATGCCCATTCGAATTGAAGTTCACGGTTCACATGCCTCCGCCACAGCCGCCCTGTGCGCCGATGCGGCGGCGTTGGGCATCCACGGCATCGCCGACTGCCGCATCTCCCGCATCTACTTTATCGAGCATGATCTAGACCCCGACCAGATTGACCGGCTCATGACCATGCTCCTGGTCGACCCGGTGACCGAGACCGCGTCCTGGCAGCGGCTGGACGGTGCAGACACCCCTGCCTCTCCCCCGGCAGCGCAGGGCGCGCATGTCGTGGAAGTCACCTTCCGGCCTGGCGTCACCGATGTCCCCGCGCGTGAACTGGCGCGCGGCATGTCCGAGATCGGCATCAACGGCGGCGATGTCCTCACCGGCACACGCTACGAACTCACCGGCGACCTGGACGAGTCCAGCCTGCGCCGCCTGGCCCAACAACTGCTCTGCAACACCACTGTCCAGCACTACAGCCTGGGACCGACCACCCCGCACTTTGGTGTGGAAACCGCCGCCAGCCACCGCGTCGAGCAGATCAACCTGGAAGGGCTGGACGATGACGCCCTGATCGCGCTCAGCCGCACCCGGCTGCTCTCGCTCGACCTGCACGAAATGCGCGCCATCCAGGACTTTTACGCCCAGATCGGGCGCGCCCCCACCGATGTCGAACTGGAAACGCTGGCCCAAACCTGGTCTGAACACTGCGTCCACAAGACCTTCCGCGCCCAGATCGACTATACCTGGCTGGACACAGCAGGCCAGGTCGTGCAGCAAAGGCTGGTGGATGGCCTGCTGCGCTCCTACATCCGCGCCGCCACTGAAGCCGTCTATCCCGACTGGCTGCGCTCTGTCTTTGTGGACAACGCGGGCATCATCGCCTTTGACGACGAATACGACCTGGCCTTCAAGGTCGAGACGCACAACCACCCATCGGCCCTGGAACCCTTTGGCGGAGCCAACACCGGCGTGGGCGGCGTGGTGCGTGATA
>CAZYQJ010000258.1:0-7267 GCA_964649925.1 uncultured Litorilinea sp. | reverse complement strand
GTACATCATGATCCGGCCCCGGCAAAGCCTGGCCGAGGTCTATGACCGCGCCCTAGAAGAAGAAGCCTTGCTGCGCGAGATCGAGGAAACCCTGGCGTGCCCCTCCTGTGGCGTTCCGGCCAAGGAAACCTGGGTCTACTGCCCGCAGTGCCACAACCAGCTTCAACACACCTGCCCTAGCTGCGGCAACCTGGTACGCAACGAATGGGATATCTGCGTCTACTGTGGGGCCAGCCAGCAGGTCGCCGCGCCACGCCGGTATGCGGGCAGCCCGCTGCGCAGCACGCCCCCGGTCGAGACGCCTCCGGTTGAGGAGAGCGAGGAAGGTCTGCCCTATCGCCCAGTGCGCGTGGCCAAGTAAGTGCACCGTCTTCACAACACAATCATCCCCAGTTTAACTCACAGGTCTCCTCTTGGGAGGCCCCAGGCAGCAACCAAGTGGGGGTATCGTCATGCAAACGCTACAACTCGGTTCGAGCGACCTCCGCGTGACCCCGTTCGCCCTGGGCTGCTGGTCGTTTGGCGGCGGGCGTTATTGGGGCGACCAGGACTCCGCGCTCTCCATCGCCACGGTCCATGCTGCGCTGGACGCGGGCATCAACTTCTTTGATACCGCCGAAGCCTATGAGCATGGAACCTCCGAACGCGTCTTGGGCCAGGCCCTGCGCGATCGGCGCGACCAGGCGATCATCGCCACCAAAGTTGCGCCCAATCACCTGAGGGCCGATGACGTGATCGCCGCCTGTGAAGGCAGCCTGCGCAACCTGCAAACCGACTACATCGACCTCTATCTGATCCACTGGCCTAACTGGGACGTGCCTATCAGCGAGACCGTGGGTGCGCTGGATCGGCTCAAGGCGCAGGGCAAGATCCGCGCCATCGGCGTGTGCAACTTTGGCGTGCAGGACCTGACTGAAATCCTCGACCTATACCCGATTGTCATCAACCAACTGCCCTACAACCTGCTCTGGCGTGTGATCGAGCGCGAGATCCTGCCCGTCTGCCTGGCGCACGACGTGGGGCTGATGGTCTACAGCCCGCTGGCCCAAGGGTTGTTGACCGGACGCTATGCCAGCGCCGACGACGTGCCGGACGGGCTAGCGCGCACGCGCCTCTATGCCAGCAACCGCGCTATGGCGGATCACGGCGAGCCGGGCTGTGAGGTGGAGGTCTTTGCTGCACTCGATCAGATTCGCGCCATCGCCGCTGAGGTGGGGCGATCAATGGCCGAGGTGTCGCTGGCCTGGCTGCGCCAACAGCCGGGAGTCGCCACCATCCTGATCGGGGCGCGCACGCCGCAGGAGTTGCAAATGAACCTGCCCGCCCTGGAGTTGGAACTGGCCCCAGAGGTTGTCGAGCGGCTCAATGCCGTGACCGAGCCGGTCAAAGAGGCGTTGGGCAACAACCCCGACATGTGGATGGTCCCATCCCGGATGCGCTAACCCGACAGCGGCAGCACTTCAGGCTGGTGAACCCGCAGCAGGTCGCTGACCGTCAACTCCAACATGGTCCGGTCGTCACCGCCGCCGCCGAAGATGCGATCGGCATAGCGTTCGCGCAGATCGACCACGGCCTGATCCACCAGCACAGGCAGGCGTGTACGGTGACCGAAGGGCGGCACTCCCCCGGCAGGATATCCCACCAGATCAAGCACCGTGGCCGGGTCGGCCAGTTTGACACGCTTCGGGTTCAGGCCAAAGCGGCGGCCGAGCGCGCGCTTGTCGATGCGGTTCTCCCCGTTGCCGATGACCACCACAGCAGGCGGCACATCAGCAGGCGGCATACCGTCTTTGCTGCCCGGTGTCAGCACAAAGACCAGCGTCTTGATGATCTGGTCGGGCTCCACGCCCAAGACCCTGGCGGCATCCGGGACGGTAGGCGTGTGACCGATATCCCGGATCAGCCGCGCCTGGATGGCGTGACGGTCTAGGTAGGCTTGCAGGTCGTCCAGGTTGAGTTGCGTTGACATGATGAGCATTCACCAGAACAAGTGTTCGACAAATAGACTAGAATCTGCTATCCTGTAGCTCCCCACAGCTTACGCGATCCCCCGCCAATTCTTCAAGCAGGAGGTGCGATATGTCGGACACCAATGTGCAGGACACACGGATGCAGGAGATCACAAAGTACCCGCACGGCGCATTTTCATGGATCGAGTTGAACACGCCAGACCCGGACAAGACCAAGCAGTTCTATGCAGGGCTGTTCGGTTGGACATATGAAGACAGGTCGTTTGCGAAGGGGACGCAATACACGATGGTCTATCTGGACGGGAAAACCGTCGCCGGACTCTATCTGCTGTCGCCGGAGATGCAGCAGATGGGCGCTACGCCGCACTGGCAATCGTACATCACCGTGGACAACGTGGACGAGACGACGGCTCAGGTCGCCGCGGCCGGGGGGACGGTGATCGAACAGCCGTTTGATGTGATGGATACCGGGCGCCTGTCGCTGATCCAGGACCCGACCGGCGCGTCGGTCTGTCTGTGGCAGGCGCGCGCCCACATCGGCTCCCGCTTTTACCAGCGACCGGGCGCGCTCTGCTGGAATGAGTTGTATACCAATGACGTACCCGCTGCCGCGGCCTTTTACACCACGCTCTTGGGCTGGCAGGGAGGGTTGGGTACCGCCAACGGGGTGGAGCACGGGGGCTTCAATCACCGCGAAGGTGCGCCCGTCGCCGTCATCATGCCCACCACGCAGGCGGCGTTCGATACCATGCCCCTCCCGCGGGCACTACAGTCCATGCCGCCGCACTGGGCCATCTACCTGGGTGTAGAAGACGTGGACGCAAGCGTCGCCAAGGTGGAGGCGTTGGGCGGGACAGTGCTGTTGGGAACATCCGAATTCGCAGGGTACAAGTTTGCGTTTGTCCAAGACCCCCACGGCGCAACGTTCTTTATCATCGCGTCGTAAAGGGAGTTAGGGAGTAGGGAGGTAGTGAGTAGGGGCAGAGCAGCACAGTAATTCTGGTCTATGCATTCTATGTGGTACATCTCTGGCCCCTACCTCCCTACTGCCTATCTGCCTACTCCCTACTCATCGCCCACAAAAAGGAGAGGAAATATGCGTAGTCTAGTCGTAACCGAGTTTTTGTCGCTGGATGGCGTCATGGAAAACCCCGGCTGGACATTCCCTTATTGGAATGACGAGATCGCCAGGTTTAAGGGCGAAGAGACGAGCGCCAGCGATGCCCTGCTGCTGGGGCGCGTGACCTATGAAGGGTTTGCCGCAGCCTGGCCGCTGAGCAAGGATGAAGGGGCGGATTACTTTAACAGCGTCCGCAAATATGTGGTGTCGACGACACTGGACAACGCAGAATGGAACAACTCCGTCCCGATCAAAGACAACGTTGTGGAAGAGATCACAAAACTCAAGCAGCAGGACGGTCGGGACATCACAGTCCACGGTAGCGCTACGCTGGTGCAAACGCTCATGCAGCATGATCTGGTGGATCGCTATCGGCTGCTTGTCTACCCGGTGGTGATTGGCAAAGGCAAGCGTCTCTTTCAAGAGGGAATCACGGCGAAGCTGAACCTGGTAAAGGCACAAGCGTTTAGCTCCGGCGTAGCGGCCCTCATCTACGAGCCGGAACGAAAGTAACAGCCATTGAAGAAGAAGGGAGTGGGCAGTGGGCAGTAGAAAATAGGAGATAGAAGAGAGCAAATAGCAAGCAGAGAAAGGATCATCCTCTGACTCTATTTCCTATTTTCTTCCGCCCTATTTTCTCCCCTGCCTATCTGCCCATCTACCCCCTACTCTCTTCTGCCCAAGCTTTGGGAGCGATGCCCCGCTGTGCTATGATTTTCGCCATGATCGCGGCCATCACCTTTGACTTCTGGGATACCCTTGCGGTGGACGATTCTGACGAACCAAAGCGCGCCGCGCTGGGGCTGCCCACCAAAGCCGAAGCGCGCACCCAGTTGTTTGTCGAGAAGATCGTCACCCGCTACCCACACATCCACCCCGACCAGGCGGCGGAGGCATTGGCCGCGGCCAACGCCCAGTTTCGCGACGAGTGGCATAACGGCCACCGGACGCCGGGCGTGACGGCGCGGTTGCATACCGCCTATGAATGCCTGGGGCTGCGGCCTGGGCCGGGCGAATATGCGCGGCTGGCGCGCGAGGTGGATGAACTGGTGCGCGAGATCGAGACGATGGAAATCCGCATCCCGCCGAACTTTGCTGAAGGCGTCCACAACACACTGTCGCTATTGGCTGAAGAGTACAGGCTGTGCATCATCTCCGACACGATCCACAGCCAGGGCCGCGGGCTGCGCCATCTCCTGCAGCGCCAGGGACTGCTGCAATACTTCTCCTATTTGCTCTTTTCGGATGAGATGGGCGCGGCCAAACCGTCGCCGCAAGTCTTTCGCCAGGCGGCCTTGGGGTTGGGGCTGCCGCCGCAACAGATCGTCCATGTGGGCGACCGCGAGAGCAACGACGTGATTGGCCCGCTCAGTGTCGGCATGTCGGCCATCCTCTACACGGGCATTGTCGACCGGGGCAGCACACGCACGCGCGCCCATGCTGTCTGCCGCCACTTCCGCGATCTGCCCGCCCTTGTGCGCCGGTTGCGTTGACCATGCACGGCTCGATCCAGGCCAGTGCCGTCCAGGCGGCTGTCGAGCAGTTGGCCGCCCGCTTTGGCAATGCCTTCCCCGCACATGTGACCACCCCGCGCCTGGTTGGCCGCGAGGCTGAGTATCCGGTGGTGGATGCCCAGGGACGCGCCGCCGATGTGCGCCGTCTGTGGGACACGCTGCTGGAGCCGGGCGACCTGACCCCTAAGTTCGACAGCGGGCGCACCCGCCTGATCGTGGCGCTGCAAGGCGTAGACTACAGCTATGCACTGGAGGTCGGGCTGGGGACGGTCGAGATCAACACCCGCCCTTGCGCCGACCTGCTGGAGGTCGAGGCGATCATGCAGCAGGCGATGGCGCGTCTGGTGCGTGCCGCCGCCACGCATGGCTACCAGGTGCTCGGCTACGGCATTCAGCCCGTCACCCCCCCTACGCTGCGGCTGATGTCGCCCAAGCAGCGGTATCAAAGCCTCTACCGCGCCATGGGCGACGAATGGCTCTGGTATGCCGTCACCGCCAGCGACCAACTTCAAGTGGACATTGCGCGCCATGAGTTGGTGCATATGCTCAACTTTGGCAACCTGATGGCCCCGGTCATCATCGCGCTGTGCGCCAACTCCCCCATCTACGAGGGCAAACTCAGCCCCTACTGCAGCGGGCGCGAGGGGCGCATGGCAGCCATTCACGCCAGCGAACACCGTCATGGGATGCCCGCGCGGCCCTATACCAGCCTGGCCGATTATGTGGCGACCGCGGCGCAGAGCGTCCACCTGATCCTGCAAAGCGATGGCGAAGTTGTGCCTAGTTCACAGCTTTTTGCCGACTATCTGGCGGATCATGGCCCCGACTACGAGGCGTTTCTGTTCCATGAGCATTACATCTGGAACAGCGCGCGGCTGCGCGTGGCCTATGGCACACTGGAGATCCGGCCTGCCTGCCAGCAGCCGTGGGCCGATCAGATGGCAGCAGCGGCCCTGGCATTGGGGTTGGTAGAGGCGAGCGGGCCGATAGACGCCTACGTTCAGGATCGGCTTGGCAGCCGCTATTGGGATGAGATGCGCCGCTATCACCGGCAGACGATCCAGCGCGGGCTGGCCGCGCCGCAACCGGCTCCACGCTTTTTGATGACGGTGGTCGAGATGGTTGAAGAGGGGCTGCGCGGCCGCGGGCGCGGCGAGGAACGCCTGCTTGCGCCGCTCTATCAACGGCTGGATCGCGCCGAAAACCCGGCGCAGCGAGCGCGGCGCATCTTTACCGTGGATGGGCTGTATGGCCTGCTGGCCCACGCCACCATCCGTCCGGAGGCTACCACACCCGCAGCGTCTTAAAGGCTTCGGCGGCCTGCATCTGATGGGGTTTGCCGGACTCGCTGTCGATCTCGCGCAGCCAGTCGAGGTTCTCCAGTCCCTGGGGAAACTGGCTTTTGTGCGCCAGCACAGCGTCAAACTTGCGCGGCTGCACGTCGCTGATGTCCACAAAGACATCGGGGTCACGGTCGGTGGAGAAGAGAAAGACGCGCTCCAGTTTGCCCAGCCCGACATGGTTTTCCACCAGTTGTTCAGGCCGGTAAAGCGGCATCTTGGAGGGCATGTAGGCATCGAGCGCGGCCTGGCCCGCGGCGCGGTGGTCGGGATGGATCTGGCCGGGCCAGAAGGGGTCAAAGGTAAAAAGCGTGTCGGCCTGGGTCAGCCGGTAGAGGCGGGCGATCTGGGCGCGCAGTTCCAGATCCGCCAGCAGTTCGCCGTCATGATGGCCCAGGTTGTAGGTGGCGCGGATGCCTAGCAATCGGGCAGCGTCCTCGGTTTCTTGCAGGCGCGTGGCGGCCAGCACAGGCCGCACCATGCCGGTTTCCTGGCTGCCGAGGTCGCCCAATGTGCAGTTGACTGAGATGATCTCGACGCCCCGTTCAGCCAAGAGCAGGACCGTGCCGCCACAGAGACACTCCAGGTCGTCGGGGTGAGCGGCCACCACGATCAGCCGCTTCACGTCGTCAAACGCTTCGATGCCAATGCCCTTCATGCGTTTTTGCCTTTCCTACAGTTGTCTTCACTTGATCTCAAGCATATCATTAGCAGACGCGATCGCACGCACGCGCGATATCGGCGTCAGCACGGGAATGGATGCGTTTGCCAAACGGGTCGCGAGGTGGATCGTACAGTCTGAAATGGCGCTACTGCTGGAAAAGTCGTTCCGGATTCACACATGGGCAACCAGGGTGGTCACCAGGAGGAGAAAGCGTGATGCAACCCGATCTGAATCGTGCGGCCGTCGATGGGCAGGCGGGTGGAGCGCTGCTCGATGATCGCTGGCAGCGTATCCGGCAACACTTGGAAGCCGAGAAAGAACAGATTTATCAAGAGATTAGCTACTATCCGCCACCGATCCCTGCTTGCGATGTGCAGTTCAACGACCTGCTTCAAAGACGCACAACCGTCCTGCAAGAGTTGGGTCAGGTCAATGCAATCCTCAAGATGCGTCTCACAGTCAGGGAGCAGATCGAATTCCTCAACGAATTTATGCAGTCGTCACAGCATCTCACCGGCGAATTAGTCGGGAACATCCGGCAGTCGCTGACCTAGACCAAAGTTAGCAGAAACGAACCGAAAGGATGAGGATGGAACCGCAATCGGAGTATATCAAGCTAGACCAGTTTCTCAAGCTGGCGCGCGTCGTCCAGTCGGGCG
>CAZYQJ010000257.1:1112-7275 GCA_964649925.1 uncultured Litorilinea sp. | reverse complement strand
AGCCCATGACCATACTCCAGCACTGTCTCGCCGGGGGCCATCGGTCGCCCAAAACGCCTACCCCACCGCAGCAGCGCATGCCACGGGTCCTCATGCCGCTGTCGCCATCGCATCATCGCGGCCACCAGCCCCCAGATCAACAGCCCCAGCGGGATCAGCCATAGCGCCATCTGCCAGTTCCAGCGCACCGTTTCCGCGGGCGGTTCAGGCAGGGCAGGGACCGGCCCCGCGCTCCCGCCATCCGGCAAAAACTGTGGCGCAGCGATCCGCGACAGCGATGAACGCCCAGCCGTCGGCTCAAACGCGACCCACCCTACCTCTGGAAAGTAGACCTCCGGCCACGAATGCGCTTCGGCTTCGGTGATGACCCACACGTTCTCAACCGGATCCCACCCGCCTGTCACAAACCCCGTCGCAAATCGCGTTGGCAGCCCTGCCAGTCTCGCCAACACCACAAAAGCCGTCGCATAATAGTCACAGTAACCGCGCTGCAAGTCGAACAGAAAATAGTCGGCCACGTCTACCACATCATCCGGCGGCGGCGGAACCTCCAGGTCATAGGTGTATTGGCGCAAATAGCTTTCAATCGCGGCGGCGCGGTCATAGGCGGTCAGCTGTCCTGCCACGATCTCCGCCGCCAGCTCGCGCGTGCGCTGTGTCACCGTCTCCGGTAGTTCCAGGTGCAACTCCATCTCGGGCGGAAGCGGCCTCTCCTCGCCCCAGGCAGGCAGATCACGCAGCATCGCCTCGTCGACCGCAGGAACAGCCGAGACCACGGTATAGCTCTGTTCCCGGCTGTAGACAGCCACTAGATCATCGGGGCCGCGACGATCCAGGCGCGCCTCTGTAGACACCTCAACTGGTTCTCCCGCCCCGTACAAGATCGTGCTGCTGATCTCCAGGATCACGCTTTGCACAACCAGTTTGCGACCCCACAGGTCGCCAGTCACCCAGCGCGAGTTGGCCTCGACCTCATCACGCTCCAATGTGGGCGGGTTGCTCCACCCGTGACCATCATAAACAGCCAGCGTCCCCCCACGCATGGCGCGGCCAGGTGGTGGCGCTTCCTCATAGCCCATCTGGTAGCTGACACTCGGTTCGTTGGTGCGGACGCGCATCACCTCCACCCGGCTGACCTCCGGCCCGCCCGCCAGCAAGAACTCATTGGGCAGGCCGCCGCTCAACCCGCCGCCGCGCAGCCGGGACGTGGCGCGCAGGTCCGGAAATAGCCGCTCAGCCACCGCTTCCCCGCGCTCGTTCAGCGGCGCAATCCAGGCATAGTACTGGCGTACCAGCGGCGTAATATAGAGGTTCGGCATAATCGCCGCCACCACCAAGACCAATGCCGCCGCGCTCACCACCGTGACCCCCCAGTCCACCAGCAAGCCCGGGCTGTAATCCAGCCGCAGTGCGTTCCACCGCGCCACCAGCAGCCCGTGATCCAACAGGAGTTGCAGCAGAATCGTCAACCCCAGCCCCACCACCAGAAGATACCTGCCGGTATTGCTGTAGAGCAAGAGCGCCCCCAACAGCCACAACGCCGGTGCAGCCGCCGCATATCCCTGCCGCGTCCGTCTCGCCAGCCAGCCCGTCAACGCCCCGACACTCCACAACACGCTGCACGCCAACAAGCCAAAGACCAGGTTGTCTTGCGCTGCGCCGCCCGCCTGCACGCCGTCCCACCACAGCAAGACACGCGCCCCCAGGCCGCGCCAGTTCCCCCACACCTCCAGCGGAATGGCTCCCAGCGTACCCATGCGCGCGCCCTGCCATAGCCGCACCGGCCCAGGGATCCAGCCCATCAACATCTGGCTGATCGCCACGCCCCCCAGCACGACCAACGCCAGCCCGCGCGCCACGCCCTTCGCCCAGGCCCAGCGCACTGGCTGCACCCGCCGCCATCCCCACAGCAACCAGACTGCGGCCAATCCCAGCGGGCCAGACCATTCCAGCGCCGTCTGGGTCGGCCCCAACGCCAGCCATCGGTTCGTGCGCAACGCCACCGCGGGCAGTGCAGCCAAGATCATGCAGCCCAGCAGCACGCCCCACCCCAATGCCGGGCGCGCCCACTGCTCCAGCCACCGCGCTGCTCGCACAGGCCAGATAGGAACCTCTTCTGCAAATGTCGAGTACTCCTGCGATGAGTTAACCGTCATACATCCTCAGCCGCGCGCTCACACCTCAGCCCACTTCCTCTTCCACCTCATACGCCACCACACCCCCCGTCGGCGTACTGCGGATCACCTGGCGTCTTCGCCTAAAGCGCAGCACGGATTGCAGCGGGCTGCCCGCCTCCACCACGGTCGCCGGAATATCGGCGCGCGCCAGTGTCTGTTCAGTCGCGGCCAGCAAGCCTCGCATCCCTGCCGGATCGGCGGATGCGTCATCAGCATCAGCGGCAGGCGTCACCAGCACCGCGCTGCTTTCCAGCCCGATACTTCGCAGGTGGAGCAGTTCGGCAGGCCAGTTCCCACTATCGTCCACGCTCAGTTGGGGTGTAATGGCGATCAGGCTGCCGCGCCTGCCCATTGCCGACCGGTTCCCGGCCAGCAGGTCAGCCAGACCGACATCGCCCTTATCAATTTGAGCCAGCGCAGCCATGATCAGCCACAGTTGCGCCTGGCCCGGCTGTGGAGCCACCAACGTGGTACGTGTCTCGGCGCTGTCTATCGTCCTGCCCACTGCCAACAACCCCACAGAGCGCCGGTCACTGGCCGCCAATAACTCTGCCGCAAGGCTGGCCGCCAGAATCACACTGTATTCCAGTGTACTGGTAGGCCCCTCCCCTGTATGAACCCCCTCATACAGATCGAGCACAATCCAGACATCGCCGCTTGGCTCAGTCTCCAACTCCTTCACCATCAGCCTGCCGCGGTGCGCCGATGTGCGCCAGTGGATGTGGCGCAGGCTGTCCCCTGGTTGGTACTCCGCCACCGTCGCCGCAGGCTGCACCCCGCGCAGCGGTCGCCGCCGCCGGTCTGTCCCCTGCGTGTTGCCATGCGGCAAGGCCAGCCGCGGCAGTTGCACCACGCGCGGATAGATCAACACCATATCACTGTGGGGAAAATCGATCTGCACCGCAAAAAGCCCAAGCGGGTCTTGCAGATGCAGGTGATGAGGGCCGAGACGAAACACCCCTCGCTGCTTACATTCGACATCCACGCGCCACCGGTACAACGAAACTGGCCCACACGCCACGACCCGCCCTGCCTCATACCCAGGCAGGTCAGACTCGTCCACAAACTCCGCCCACAACACGGGCACACGGCTTTCGTTGCGTAGCTCAAATTCCTCCTGCAGGACATCCCCGGCAACCAAGATCGTGCTGAGGCGATGGCGTTTCACAGTCACCGCCGGGGCCAGGCTCCGCACCCATAGATACCCCATCCCGTACAGCCCGGCCAGCGTCACCACCAACACCACCCACACCGGATGGGGCGCGACCAACTGGTTGATCAGCACTATCGGCAAGAGCAACAGTGGCCAGCCGATCCGCGGCCTGATCTCGGCCTCCTCCGGCATCCCCCGGTTGAGCGCGCGCCGACTCAGCGCGCGCCATCCCCACCGTTCGCGCCAGCCGCTTAGTTCCCACCGTAGACGTTGCACAGTCCTCTGATTTGCCTCCACCCTGCGAGTGTGCCACAATTTTGCCATTGATCAGCACATTCGCCACCACACCGGACACGCGCCGATGCAGACCACGTCTACATCCTCAGTGCCTGCAATCCACGCCGATGGCACGCTCTCCGCCATTGTCCTCGATAGCGTGCCCTCCTCACGGCTGCTGCGCGTCTGGCTGCCGCCGGGTGCATGCGAGACGCCTATCTGTGGCCGCTTCTGGATGGCCCGCTGCGCCGCCGACACCCTATCTGAACGCAGCCAGGACTGGTCAATCTATCTGCGCCGCCCGCTCATCGCTGCTGGGATCCCCACCGTCGTCGCGCCGGACGCAGGCCATCGTATCGCTCTCCTCCTTGGCCCCGGCCAAGACCCTGGCGCTGCCTGGCTGGCTGCGCGGCCGCCCGGCACAACCATCAACCTGATCGGCCCGTTTGGCAGCCCGTTGACACTGCCCGAACACAGCCGCGCACTCCTGATCCTCACCTTGCCCGCCTACGCGCCCATCTGGCTGCCCATCATCCATGACATGCTCGACCGCGGCGGTCGCGTCACCCTGATCACGCCGCCCGATGCCGCCGCTCAAGACCTGCGCCCATTGCTCCCGCTGGCGGTCGAACTGCGTACCTCCGCCGCCGACGAAGACTGGTCGCGCCATCTTGCCGAGACCCTGCGTTGGGCCGACCACCTCTGCGCCTCGCTGCCTGCTTCGACCTACCAGCCACTCGCCGACCAGTTGCGCCAGGCACGGTTCCAGGTCGAACCCAACTTTGCCCACGTACTCATCGAAAGCGACCTTGCCTGCGGCTTTGGCGCGTGTCTGGCCTGTGTCGTCCCGCTCCCCGCTGGCGGCGTGACGCGCGCTTGTCTCCACGGCCCTATCTTTCCCCTAGAACGCGTCACCGTCTGATCCGCTGTCGCCGCGGCTCGTCTAGCGCATCAGCAGGTCAATCGGGTTCGTGCGCCGCCCAAAATCCCGGATCTCAAAGTGCAGATGTGCGCCGGTGCTGTTTCCAGTGGACCCCACCGTGCCGATCACCTGCCCTTGCGCCACTACCTCGCCCTCCTTCACCAGCACATCGGACAGGTGCGAATAGAGCGTCACATAATCAATGTTGTGATCGATGATCACAAAGTTGCCATACCCCTGGTCATTCCACCCGGCGCGGATCACCACCCCGCGGTCGGCAGCCGTGACCAGCGTCCCCGGCGCGGCGGCGATATCCAGCGCGCGGTGATCGTCTCGATACCCCTGGCTCAACCAGCCATACACGGGCCAGGTGAAGCGACCGCTGCCATAGGGCCACGACTCCGGCACCCCGTCGACGCTCGTTCCCCCCCGCGGCCCGCCTATCGAGTACGCCACATAGGGCGACACCGATAACGGCTGATTCAACATGAAGGCCATGAACCCGCCCGGCTGCGCTTCGCTGTTCCCCAGAATCCGCACATACCTGCCTACTGCCAGCGGCTCATCATCCGCTATCGTCTCGGCAAGTTCATTCCACGCCACCGCGCGGACCTGCTGCACGTCCACGCCATACGAAGCGGCGATGCTCGCCAAAGTCTCCCCCGGCTGCACCCGGTGGCAGCGCCAGCCCAGCGGCAGCACCTCCAACACGTCGCCGATCACCAGCGGCTGATCCGGCTGAAACGTCGGGGCCACCAGGCAAGGGACTTCCTCCAGGTCTACGCCAACCTCCAGCGCCACCGTCCACAGCGTATCTTCCGGCTGAACCACATACGTCTGCCCGACCACCCGTCGCGGCTCCGCAGCCGTAACAGTCGCGGACGCCTCTGGATCAGGGGTCGGCGTCGGCAAAGGAACAGGGGTGGGCGTTGGCGTGGAGATGTCCTCCGGTCGCAAGATTGGGGCCTGCGGCACAGGCGCGGCCTCAAGCGGTCGCCCAACTGCCCAGAAATAGGCCGCTATCCAGATACCGAATGCTACGCCGATCAGCGTGCGCTTTGCTCGCCCTCTCATACTACGGCTCCGCTGGCGTCACCCGCAACACACGGCCCCCCTGCACATCGGCCACCCAAATCTGCCCCTGCCGATCCACTGCAATACCTACCGGCTTTGCATCTCGCGCCTGTGCTGTTCGCACCGACCACGCCGCCGATGGCAGCCCCTGCTCGTCAAACTGCACCACTCGCCCGCTCTCCGGTTCTGTAACATACACATGGCCCGCCGCAGCTTTCGCCAGGTGAGAACCGTCCAAACTGTTGGCGACAGGCAGCGCCCGGCTGCTCAGGACAAACCCGGTCGAATCAAAATGGTAGAGTCGGTGGTTGCTCGCGTCCGTCACATAGACAGAACCATCCTCCAGTGCGGCCACATCCACCGGCTGCATCGCTTGGACAGTGCCGCCCACAGCCGGGTTGATTCTCGCATTCTCCGGCGCGCCGCTGGCATCCCGGATGTGCGGATCCACGATCTTCGCCATTCATTCGCAAGCTTCGCAGTCATGAGCGGCGGCACGCTCCACCTGATCGGCAAGCTGCTCGGCCATAACACCCCGATCACAACAGCGAGATACGCTCA
>CAZYQJ010000257.1:0-1102 GCA_964649925.1 uncultured Litorilinea sp. | reverse complement strand
GGCAACGATCTGCTGTGCGGGCGTGCTTGCAACCCAAATGCGCCCTTGACCATCGACGTCAATCCCGCGCGCTCGGGTCATTAAGGTTTCCGGTGCGGCCAGTGAAGAGATAAACGCACCCGATGCGTCAAACCGGTCGATGCGCCCGGCCTCAGCATCCAGCACAAACACGTTGCCTGCACCGTCCACGGCCACATCCATGGGCTCCACAAACCCCTGCTCGCCCGGCGTCAACTCGGTCGTTTCAGAGGTCGCCAGGTCCAGGCGCAGCACGCGTCCCGCGCCACTTTCGGCGATATAGACCAGATCTTCCCCTACCGCGACCCCGCGCGGTGCATTCAACCCGTCCACAACCACCTCCACATGGGCCGGTTGCGACGGCGCATCCTCCACTACCGAGAACTCCGTCTCGCCCGCGGTCTCTGGCATGGGCAGCGCGGGCATCTCGATCCGAGTATAGTCGCTCTGGGGTGGAAATAGAAAGTCGCTTGGGATGATCTCATAGCCCCCTGCGCCCGTCTGGTTCGGCGTGCGCCAATACAGGCGAATATAGGTGTGGTCGGTGCGGTCGGCGTAGCGTACCCGAATATCATGCAGCCCCCGCGTCAGCGCCATCTCCCCCACAGCAAACTCGTCCCGCTGGTGGCTGGCCGCAACCTCCTGCCCATCCAAAAACAGCACTGACTCGTCCACCGACTCCAGGCCAAACAGGTACATCCCATCCTCCGGGATCGCCAGTTTACCCACCCACTCCACCGTATACGGCCTGGGCAGCACCGGTACATGGAAGTAGATGCCCAACTGCGGATCGATCTGCGCAAAGGTCACCGGCTCCTGCCACTCCCCATTGGCATAATAGCGCCCCAACAGGCCGCGGCTCTGCACCGGCGGCACGTACAGCACCCACGCAGGCACGACTTCCGCGTCTCGATTGGGCGTGCGCCACGCCAATACCACCTGGCCTTCGCCTCCCTCTGCCCACACACGCAGATTATGATTGCCGCGCGCCAACACCACCGCGCCGCTCACCCCGTCGCCGCTCGCGTCCCCCGCAGCCACCGGCTCTTCGCCAATATACAGCGCCGCTTCTCCGGGCGCTTGC
>CAZYQJ010000256.1:5803-7276 GCA_964649925.1 uncultured Litorilinea sp. | reverse complement strand
TGGAGACCTACATCTGGCTGCTGGCCCCGCTCCAGTCGGACCCCGGCGATTCCAGTTCCCTCCTGCTCGTAGAGCGTCGCCTCCAGGGCCAGGAGGCGTTAGCCGTGCAGGCCAGCCGGCGTCTGGTCAATGACGCCTACCTGTACCGGGAGTTTGGCGGGCTGCCGCTGCGCATGGAACTGGACAAGTTCAACCTCTGGGGCAGCGATGACCACGTCGAACTGCGCCAACTCTGGGAGTACTTCGCCCGCTATCCGTACCTGTCGCGCCTGCGGAACGAGCAGGTGCTCTTGGAGGCTGTGCAGAACGGCATTGCCCAGATTACCTGGCCGGAATTGTTCGCCTACGCCGACAGTTTCGATACAAATGCCAATCAGTATACCGGCCTCGTCGCGGGCGAACACAACCAGCGTCGCCTCAGCAGCCAGGGTCTACTGGTCAAGCCGGAAGTGGCGCAACGCCAACTCGAGCAACAGCGCGCAACGGAGGTGACAGGTGGGCATGATGGCGGCGTGTCGGTTCCTGGGCCGACCCCGAGTCCCGGCGACGGCTCCAACTCAGGCACCATCGTGCGCGAACACAAGCCGGAGCCGCAACCCGCGCCCAAGGGTGCCAAATACTTCAGCGGGTCCGTGGAACTAAACCCGCTGCAGGTCGCCAGCGATGCCAGCAAGATTGCCGAAGCGGTGATTCAACACCTGGCCGGGCTGCCGGGCGCACAGGTCACCGTGCGGCTGGAGATTCAGGCCACCGTGCCATCCGGCCTGTCGGAGCAGGTCCGGCGCACCGTGGGCGAGAACGCCAGTACACTCAAATTCCGCAACTACCACTTTGAGGAGGAGTAGGCAGCGCGACGCAAAACTGACGCTTGACAAACGACAAGCAGGTGGCGAAAATGGCATTTGTTGTCACAGCCCCCAAGCCATGCTATAATCGGGGCCATGCTATGTGAGCCGGTTTTCTGTCGCTGTACCCGTGGTGGCGCGTCTTGCCCGTCCTTGCTTGCGCCGGATCGGCTCCGGCGCCGTACAGCCGCTAGAGACACGGCAGGAGAGATGGATTAGAATGATTGAAGTCACAATTGACAGCATTCGCGTCAGTCTGATGTCGCAACACCGCATTGTGGTGCTTAAGGAAGAAAACGGCAACCGCTTCCTTCCCATCTGGATCGGTCCCTTTGAAGCCGATGCCATTACACTGCAACTGCAAGGTGTCGACGCCCCGCGCCCCCTCACCCACGACTTGCTCAAGACAGTCATCGAGACGCTGGGTGGTGAAGTCCTGCACATCGTCATCAGTGGGTTGGAAAAGAACACCTACTATGCGCGGATTGTGCTGGACGTGGACGGTGATACCGTCGAGGTGGACAGCCGCCCCAGTGATGCCATTGCGTTGGGCGTGCGCGTCAACGCCCCCGTCTATGTTGCCGAAGAGGTCATGGACCAAGCGGGTCTCCTGCCGGAGGAAGAGATC
>CAZYQJ010000256.1:0-5793 GCA_964649925.1 uncultured Litorilinea sp. | reverse complement strand
GAAAGTGTCACTACCAAAGGCTCAAAACCGGCAGAAGAAGAAGGGCATGAGGAAGATGAAGACCTGGGCGTCTTCACCGATTTTGTGGAAGGGCTAGACTTGGACAACCTGCTGGGGAACTAGCTTCTCTATCCCTTAGACGGTCGTTTATGTCAAACGGCGAGGCCACTTCGGTGGCTTCGCCGTTTTTGCGCCATTGTCCCTTTTCCACAGCCTTTGCCCAGCTTATCCACGATCTTATCCGCAGTGCCGTGAGTCAGTAAGGAGGTCAGGTGGAAGCCCAACAAAATGGATATGGCGATGCGCCGGCCCCAATCAAAAATGTCCCGGCCAACCTGGAAGCGGAACGCGCCGTCCTGGGCGCGTTGATGATCGATCCTGACGCCATCATCAAGGTGGCGAACTTTCTCCGTCCGGAGGATTTCTACAACGAACGCCATGAACCGCTCGATTTCGTCACCCTAGTGGACGAACTCGAACGCCGCGCCCAACTGGAGGAGATCGGCGGGCCAGCCTACCTCACCGACCTGATCGCCGGGACGCCCACCGCCATCTACGTGGACCACTACGCGCGCATCGTCGAACGCACGGCGATCCTGCGCCGCCTGATCTCCGCCGCGGGCAAGATCGCCGAACTCGCCTATGACGAAAGCCAGGATGTGGACGACGTGGTCGACCGCGCCGAGCAGATCATCTTTGGCGTGAGCGAGAGCCGCATCCACCGCGACCTCGTGCCCATCCGCGCCATCATGCCCGGCGTGGTGGAGCGCATTGACTTTTTGACGCGCAACCGCGACACGCTCATGGGCGTACCTACCGGCTTTACTATGCTCGACAAGCTGCTGGGTGGGCTGCAAAAAAGCGACCTGCTCATCATGGCGGCCAGGCCCGGCATGGGAAAAAGCAGCCTGGCGTTGAGCATCGCCCAGAACGCGGCCAAACGCTACGGCGCACGCGTGGCGATCTTCAGCCTGGAAATGAGCAACGAACAGTTGGTGCAGCGTCTGCTCTCGATGGAAACCAGCATCGACAGCCACCGGCTGCGCTTGGGCGATGTGCATGAAGAGGAATGGCCCATCCTGCTCGAAGCCGCCAACATGCTCGCCTCCACCTCGATCTTTATCGACGACACGCCCGCGGCGAGCGTGGCCGAAGTGCGTACCAAGGCGCGGCGGCTCTATGCCGAGCACGGGCTGGACCTGCTCATCATCGACTATATGCAGTTGATGACCGGCCCAGGGGCTGGACGCAGCGAAAACCGCCAACAGGAGATCTCCTATATCAGCCGGTCGCTCAAATCGCTGGCGCGCGAACTCAACGTCCCCCTTGTCGCCCTCAGCCAGCTCTCGCGCGCCGTCGAATCCCGATCCGATAAGCGCCCCATGCTCTCGGACCTGAGAGAAAGCGGTAGCATCGAGCAGGATGCCGACGTGGTATTATTTATCTATCGCGAAGACTATTACATCGAAGACTCGGATCGCCAGAACATTGCCGATGTGCTGGTGGCAAAACATCGCCACGGTTCCACGGGCAACGTCAGTCTCTTCTTCCGTAAGGAGTTGACCCAGTTTCGCGACCTGGAGATCCAACGCACCGAGTTGGACTACTAGGGGTTGGATTGCTAAGGCTGGCCTATTGAGGGAGGACGATGCACATGCCCACCACGCCATCTGCCGCTTTTATCGGCTTTCCCGATGCCAAGATGCGCCCGGTCGCCGTGCCGGATCTCTTTTTCAGCGACCTGCTGCCACAGATCGACGACCTGGCCGAACTCAAGTTGACGCTGCACTGCTTCTGGCTGCTCAACGAGCAAAGCGGCGAATACCGCTATCTGCGCGGCGACGACTTACGCAGCGATGAGACCCTGTTGGCCGGGCTTGCCCATGACCGCGACCTGCGCACCCCCGAAGCGGTATTGGAGGATGCCCTGGCCCGCGCTGTGGCGCGCAACACCCTGCTGCGCCTGGACGTGACCCTGGGGCCGGAGAGCGGCGAGCCTGGCAGCAGCGTCGTAGAGGACTGGTACTTTGTCAACACGGTCAAAGGCCGTCAGGCCATCGCCCTGATCCGCCAGGGCCGGCTGCGCGATGTGCAGTCCGCCCTTCCCGACGAAGCACGTCTGCGCGTCCAACGCCCCAATATTTTCGTCCTCTATGAACAGAACGTGGGCGTAATTACCCCGCTCTTGGCTGACCAGTTGCGCGATATGGAAAAAAGCTACGCGCCAGAATGGATCCACGACGCGTTCGAGATCGCCATCAGCCGCAACAAACGCAACCTGCGCTATATCCAGGCCATTTTGAAACGCTGGGAGACCGAGGGCCGCGACGGAGATGACTATGAAGAGTCTGGACGAGATACTGAAGAACGTAGACGACGCTATATCCCCGATGAATACTCCGACATCATCATCGGCTGACGACGAGCGCGCCCCCTCCCAGGCGCGGGGCGATGCGCGCCGCGCCGCGGCCAAGGCGCTTGATACCACCTGCCCGATCTGCGGCGGCGCGGGCTATGTCGTGTTGGATCTCCCCCTCGGCCATCCCGACTTTGGCAAGGCCATCCCTTGCCAGTGCCGCGAACAAGAACGCCTCAGCCGCCGCCTGGCCGCCATTCAGGGGATCAGCAACCTGCCCAACCTGATGCATCTCACCTTTGAGAACTTTATCCCGGAACCGGCCCATCTATCCGCGGACAAGGTGACCAACCTACGCCGCGCCTATGAGACCTGTCTCTACTATGCCCAAGAACCGGAAGGCTGGCTGATCCTGAGCGGCACCTATGGCTGCGGCAAGACCCACCTGGCCGCGGCCATTGCCCATGCGCGGCTGGCCCTGGGCGAACCTGCAGTCTTTATGGTCGTGCCGGACTTGCTCGACCATCTGCGCGCCACCTTTAACCCGCACAGCGAAGTCAGCTACGATTACCTCTTCGAGCAGTTGCGCGCGACGCCGCTCTTGATCCTGGACGATCTCGGAACCCAAAGCAGCACACCCTGGGCGCAGGAAAAGCTTTTCCAACTGCTCAACCACCGCTACAACGCCCGGCTGCCTACGGTCATCACCACCAACCAGCGGCTGGACGACCTCGACCCGCGCCTGCGCAGCCGGTTGATGGACCCCAACCTGGTTACCCATTACGCCATCGTCGCCTCGGATTTCCGCACCGGCAATGCCCCGCTCCAGGGCGAACTCAGCACGCTCTCGCTGCACCGCGAGCAGACCTTCGACACCTTTGACCGGCAGCGCTACGACCTCCCTGGCGAGGAACGCATGAACCTGCAAGCTGTCGTCCGCACCTGCGAGCAGTTTGCCCAAGACCGGCGCGGCTGGCTGGTGTTGAGCGGCAACCACGGAACCGGCAAAACCCATCTGGCCGCAGCCATTGCCAACCACGTCGCCGCGGGCACATCGGGCGAGGTCATGTTTGTTATGGTCCCCGACCTGTTGGACCACCTGCGCGCCTCCTTCAGCCCCCAGGCCAACATGCCCTATGACCGGCGTTTCGACGAGATCAAGAAATGCCCGCTGCTGGTCTTGGACGACTTGGGCACAGAAAGCGCTACCCCCTGGGCCAAAGAAAAACTCTTTCAACTGCTCAACTACCGCTACAGCGCGCTCCTGCCTACGGTCATCACCACCAGTTCCACCCCTGAAGAGATCGACCCATGGCTGCGGACACGGATGCTGGATATCGAGCGCTGCCAGTTCTGCGCCCTAGAGGTCTCTCCCTTCCGCCGCACGCGTACCAACGGCCCGCCCAAACCACGCCGCAGCCGTAAGTAAACCCGCGGCTAGGTCATGGCCGGGTGGCGGCAGATAGGCTGCAGTGGAACAATCACCCCCTTTTGGGCGTACTATACGCAATATGCTATACTCGAACCGGCTCCGAGCGTATACTCTAGCAGCCGTGCGGCAGTTTGACGGGGAGAAAATCATGACCATTGGCAATCTCATTCGTAAGCCCTGGTGGGCTGGCATGGTGGGGCTGGCGCTACTACTGTCCGCCTGTGGAGCGTCCGCCGAGCCGCCGCTGCCCACACGCACCCCGGCGCCGACCTTTACCCCAACGACCGAAAGCGCGCCTCCCGTTGTAGAGGCGCCGCCCGCGACCGACCCACAGACGGGATCCACCGTCACCGAAGAGAACCCGCCTGCCCAGGAATCTCCGGCAGAACCGGACGTCCAGACGGAAGGTCCGCCGCCGACACCGGCCCCGGTCCAAGAAGCGACCGAGGCCCCGACGCCCGCCGCCGCCGAGGTGATCGCCAACACCACCATGAACGTGCGCGGCGGCCCTGGCACCAACTATAATATCGTCGGTGCGGCGCAGCAGGGCCAGCGCTATCGGGTCACCGGCAGGAACCCCGAAGGCACCTGGTGGCAGATCGATTTCAACGGCCAGCCTGGCTGGCTCTTTGGCGAACTGGTGACGGCGCAGAACACGCAGGCAGTCGCGGTGGCGCAAGATATCCCGCAGCCCCCGCCGCCGACACCGACCCCCATCCCGCAGCCAACCCCGGTCCCGCAGCAGCCGCCGCCTGAGCCAGAGCAGCCTGCGGAACCGGAACAACCAGAACCAGAACAACCGGAGCAGCCCGCGCCGCCCAGCGATGAGGGTATGCCCTACACCTTGGGGAGTACGGAAGCGTGTTCGCCCAACGCCGGGCAAACCTATTTCGAAGGCTTTGTCCGCGATTCAAGCAACAACCCGCTGAACGGCGTCTGCGTGCATATCGCCTTCTACGGGCCGCGCGGCACAAAGTGTTCAGGCTGTGATGGTGTCGGCGATGGCCGCTGGGGGTTCTCTCCCTTTGGCGGCCCGGCCCCTGCCGGTACATCGGTCGAGATCTTTGTCGTCCCCTGCGAAGGCGCGATGCCGATGGGTGGGCAGACCGAACAGACTGGCTTTGGCAACCTGACCCCGCAGTCGCCCAAGTGGACGCGCACCATCAATGAAAGCGAGCAGTGTACCGGCATCACCTTCTACCGGCGCTAACCATGCCCTCGAAGTCCGCCATTGCAGATGCCGCGCGCCAGACGATCGTCCTGTGGGTCAGCCTGCTTATTCTGGGTGGGCTGACCCTTTTGTTGCTGCGTACCCCCCCGCTGCGCGCCTGGCTCTGGAACCAGACCGGAGAGGAAGCCTTTGCCGCCCAGGTTAAGGGGCTCACCGACCTGCTCGCCGACCAACTGCGTCCCCGGCTTGACCTCCAACCCGCTGCCCCCATGGATCACACTGCGGTCAACCCCTTCGGCATCAACGTCTTTCTAGAGCAAGAAGCCGACCCTGCCAAACGCCAGCAGGCGGTCGAGATGGCCGCCGCCGCAGGCTACCACTGGCTGCGCCAGGAATTCCCCTGGGAAGATATCGAGATCCACGGCAAGGGCGATTTCGAGGATCGCCGCCACGAGCCGCACCGCTCCGCCTGGGACAAGTACGACCACATCGTCGACCTGGCCGAACAGAACGGCATGGAACTGATCGTGCGGCTGAGCAACCCGCCTGCCTGGAGCCGCGCACAGGGCGATGATGTGGGGACCTATGCCCCCCCTGACGACTATGCTGACTTCGCTGATTTTGTGGCCGCGGTCGTCAGCCGCTACCGGGGCCGCGTGCGTTATTACCAACTCTGGAACGAGCCGAATATCTATCCCGAATGGGGTATCTACCCCATCAGCCCTGAAGCCTACACCGAACTGCTCAAGGCCGGAGCCGAAGCCGCCCGCGCCGCCGACTCCAACGCCGTGATCATCGCCGGGGCGCTGGCCGCCACCATCAACCTCCAGCCCG